>JBKEAJ010000135.1:0-20423 GCA_047972135.1 Bacteroidales bacterium
AAATACAAGAACGTCATTGCGAGGAGCTTGCGACGAAGCAATCTCCTACAACGAAGAACAGATTGCCACGCTACGCTCGCAATGACGACAGCATATAGACGATAATGTAAGGGCAGAACATTTTCTGCCCAGCTGTTGTCTGACCACCGACCACTGTCATCAGAATATCTGAAAATCCCTTGTCTAAAATCTGGTCGAGAAGTTTGGATATTTATGGAAAAGCACGTAGTTTTGAGGGTGATAAAACGTTCTTAGCTTTTTTGTTCCAAGGTCAGACGTGGGATGAGGATGTGCAGCTGGCATATAACCGTTTTCACTGGTATTCTCCAGATACGGGGACGTATATATCACAAGACCCGATTGGGCTAGCAGGGAACAATCAAACTTTTTATGCATACGTCCACGACTCCAATATGTGGATAGACCCATTTGGGTTAAATCTTTATGGATGTTTTATGCAACGGAATTATTCAGATACAGGAGATGTTGCAGTTTGGATAGACCCTCCTGACAGTTATACTGTACAGTCATGTACACTTAATTGACGGAGATTCATTAGACACTGGTGGGCTTGTTGTTGATCCAAAGTCTAAGGGTGCTCATATTAATATACATTGTGAATAGGATATGAATATAGGAGATATAGAGGTCGCCGACTGTAAAGTTGTGAGAACTGATATACATGACAGGTTAATAACCATTTATTTTGACAACTTATTTTGTGTTGGAACAAAAGAGTATGTTAGTAATATCAAATTAGTTATTAAGAATTGGTCTTTATTCTTAGCAAAGCTAAGTATTTTAGACTCTCCTTTTTCTAAATCCAAGGAGATGATTATGGCTAATCAGGAGATTCAAAAATTTGATTTGATTCAAGAGTTAATAGTTTCCGGGAATAAATTAGAAATGAGAGGTTTTAGTAAAGATTCTGGACATTGGATGATATATGAATTTACAGATTATGAACTTGAATTAAAAGAATGGTAATAGTTCATGTTATGTGCCCCACCCACATAAACAAAATCTCCTAATAAGCTATGCTTCTTTGGAGAGAACCGAATAAACAACCAAAAGTCAAGTATGCTTGCATATTTTAGCCTACTATTGTTTTTTTTAGCTCCGGGCGGCACGGTGTAAAAAAGTAGTCGTTTTAACGCCAAACTTTTACTATATTTGCATTGGAAATAATTATGCGCATAGCGTGTAAGTATCTGATTATTAATCTTAAAAACAGAATAAAGTAAAATATAGCTATGAATTTTATTGTTTCAAGTGCAGAACTATTCAAAGGAATAAATACAGTAAGTAGGGTTATTAGTTCAAAAAGTCCGATGCCTATCCTGAACAACTGTTTGTTGGAGGTTTCTAAAAGTAAAATCAAGATAGTTGCTTCGGATACGGAGACGACTATTGTTACAGAGATAAAGCCCGACGAAGTAATGGCTACCGGTACGATTGCTGTTGGTTATAAGCTATTGGGTGATATTTTGAAAGAAATACCGGATCAGCCTATTGAGATAATGCAAACCAGTAAGAGCAATGAAGGAGGAGAAGGAGAACAAGGAGGCGAAGGAGAACAAGAGGACGGGGAGCTTAATCAGCTTATAGATATTATTTCATCGACAGGAAAATTCTCGATACCTGTTTTTGATGGAGACGAGTTTCCAGACATCCCCAAAGTGGCTGGTGACGAGAAAGTGTCATTCAGTGTAAATCCCGAAATTCTACTTAGCGGTATCAGCACAGCACTACCTGCGACATCTAGCGATGAGTTACGTCCTGTATTGAATGGAGTCTTTTTTGAGTTGATGGAAGATCGGATTAACTTTGTAGCCACCAACAACAGCAGTTTGGCTCGCTACTCCAATCAGAATTTCAAAATAGATGAAGAGAGTTCTTTTGTCTTGCCAAAGAAAACTGGGGCGATGCTGAAGTCTCTATTGATAAAGCAGGAAGAAGATGTTATCATTGAGTTTAATAAAAAATTCATCAAGTTTGTTTTAGATTCTTCGCAGGTAGTGTCCTTGCGAGTGGAGGGTAATTTTCCGAACTATAAATCGGTATTGCCCGACACGATATTCAATACCATTACACTAGATAGGCTCGAAATGACCAATGCATTAAAAAGGGTGGGTCTATTTACAGACAAGGGCAATGGTTTGGTGATATTGGATTGTTCTGAAACCGAGATGATTATAATGGGTCAGGATGTAGAGTTTCAGACTTCGGGACAGGAGACTATCAAATGTGAGTTTTCGTCAAGCGAGGGACTTACCACATTGCGGCTGTGTTTTAGGGCTGATTTTTTAATCGAGTTACTATCGGATTTGAGTGGGGAGAGTATTCAGATTAAGAGTGCCAACATAAATGCAGGTTCGCTCATACAGCCTCTTGAAGAAGAGGAAGGAGAAGAAACACTTATGTTGTTAATGCCCTTGAGGTATTCAGTTTAATAACAGGTAATTATGGAGCTAAACTTAAAAAACCCATTGATATTTCTTGACTTAGAGACTACGGGTTTGGATATATCAAAGGATCGTATTGTAGAAATAGCCTTACTAAAGATAAATACTAACGGGAAAGAAGAAGAGCTACTGGAACTGGTAAATCCCGAGATTCCCATTTCTGTTGAGGCATCGGCAATACACGGAATAAAAGACGAAGATGTTGCAGAAAAGCCTACATTCAAGCAAATTGCCAATAGGCTGGTAAATTTTATGAAAGGTTGCGACTTAGCAGGTTTCAACTCCAATCGCTTTGACATACCGCTCTTGGCAGAAGAGTTTATTAGAGCAGATGTTGACATAGACTTTAAGAAGCGCAAATTTGTTGACGTGCAGACAATTTTCCACAAGATGGAGAGGCGCACACTGATAGCCGCCTACAAGTACTATTGTGATAAGGATTTGACAGACGCGCATAGTGCTATGGCAGATACAAAGGCTACTTATGAGGTGTTGAAAAGTCAACTTGACATGTATGCTGGTAAAGAAATTGAGGAGGACAAGAAGACTTTTGTGCCGATAGTTAATGATGTCAAGGCATTGAGTGAGTTCTCCAGCAATGATAAATTTGTAGACTATGCAGGACGTATTGTTTACAACGGGAAAGGCGAGGAAGTATTTAATTTTGGTAAGAATAAGGGTGTTCCTGTGGAAAGAGTTTTGCGCGAGCAACCTGGGTACTATCAGTGGATGATGGACAATGATTTTCCCTTGTACACAAAAAATGTTCTGTCGAGGATAAAGCTCCGGATGGGTATGCAGTAATGAAGATAATATCTTTAGAGCCTTTAAGCTCGAAGTCGGGATATTTTGTTAGACTTAAGCCGGATACGGTTTTGCTCAGGAATAATGAGTCCTTTTTCTTTCCCGATTTTGCAGGCGAGGTATTTTGTCGTTTTGACCTTGCCGTGAGGATTGATAAAATTGGCAAATTCATAAAAGCTAAGTTTGCATCGCGCTATTATTCACAGTTTTTTCCGGTAGTGGAATTTTATGCTCATAATCTGAGTGGTATTTACTCGCAGACTTCCGAGGGGAGTGTATTATCGTACTTTGACCACTCCTTTGCTGTATCTCCTTTCTGTACTCCAATAAGAAATGCGTCTGAATCTATTAGAAGCATGATAAATGGGGAGTGTGTTAATGAGCTTATATTGAAAGATATTTCTCGGGTGAGTGATGAGGCTGTTGAATATACGTCTCAGCTTGTCACGCTAAAAATTGGTGATATTGTAAGTTTGGGGATGAGCAGCGATAAGTTTCAAATTAATATAGGAAGTACTATTCAGCTGTCAGACTCCGGGAATGTACTGTTTTTGGATTTTGAAGTGAAGTGAAAAGGGTTTACAAATTTATTCTTAGCACTCTGATACCGATAAAATGTTTTGTTTGCTCAAGGTAGTTTGACAGAGGATTTTCAGTAATTTCGACTTTCATATTTTTGCTGGAAGCATGCTGAAAGTGCAGCGCATTGTCCACCCATCTGGCAAATCCGACGTGAGTAACATCAAGACCTTTTATGCTAGTTACCACGGCGAGCATATCGCCGTTATGTATTTGTTGCTTCGAAAGTTTTCCCACATCTTTTTTTGGGATGTAATATATTTGCAATCCTTTTAGTGTTTCTTCTTTCTCTTTTATTCTTTGCAGTTCCTTGTTGTTGTGTGCTAAAGCGGGATATTTGTCTTTATTTTCAGACATGAAATTTATCTCTTTGTGTAGAGGTATTCCGCCGACCGACTTTGTCAGTTCTTGTATCAGTCCTTTGTCGGCATTACTTTTTATCCACTCTGAGGTATAATGATTTCTTGAAGAATAGCCCTCAGGTTTGTCATTTTCGTACCTCAACGAAGACAGTATATGTTTGTATGTGTCGAAATCGAGTTTATATTTGTTTTTTGATGCTTGAATATACAGTGCTGCTGCTGTTTCCCAATAGGTGAAGCAGTCTAGCTCTCGGAAATTTACAGTCAGGCGTTCAGTGTCGTTTTCCAAAGTCCCTGCTACATATGGTGTTCCCAAGAATTGGTCTAAGATATTACAAATATCTGAATTTTCGTTTCTTGTTTTCGTCAAAATTGGCAATATGGTGTTGTAAAAAATAAGGCTGTCAGTGTTATTTGTTACTGTTATTTTTTCAGAGTTTTGCTGTTCTATATTTGAGTGGGGTCTATTGTCGTTTGGTTTGGCACATGATATAAATGGCAGTGCTAGGAGTATTATCGTTATTTTCATGTGTTTATAATTTGTTTTTTAATTGTCACATGTATCTCGCCAATATAATCATTCTCGTATGTGAGGACTTGTTCTCACGGCTCGTTTCATGTGTTTATAATTTTGCCATTAGGCAATAGTTTCGGACAAAGTTAATATTTTAGTCTGAATTGTTTTAAGTCTCAAGAAATCGTTATAATTTTACGACCTGAAAATATTGTATACCATGAAAATAACAACTTACATGTTTCTCGTTCTTTTTATCTCGTTTTCGTGTAGCGGCGGTGTTGAGGAAGGGTGGACCGAAATAAAAGACAGCCAGTCAATAAAGGAATACCAAGACTATTTGATAAATCATCCTCAAACTGTACACGCTTCAGAAATAAGGAGTGGATTAAAACAACTTTGGGAACAATATGCTGCGGAGCAATGGGCGCAATGCAACTGGGAGCGTAATACCTTAATTCTTAGTATTGATAAAGACGGTCAGATATTTTTTGAGAATGAGAAAATAGAAAAAACGGCACTATCAGATAAGATAGAATACGCACTTTCCAATCCTTATAATTCGATATTCTTACCTGACAAAGAGGAGCTTGATGTAGAAGGTCTTGAAGCTATAGCAGTATCTCGTGGAGTTATAAATGTCAATGCTGATAAGGACGTTGATTCTCAAGAGTATGCAGGAGTTATAATGTTGCTTAGGAGGAGTTATGAAAGGATGCGTAATGAATGTGCCATGCATCTGTACGAGAAGCCTTTAAAAGAGCTTACAAAGGCGGAGAAAAAGAACATAGAGGCAATCGTTCCGATGAGGATACGGCTGGAGTGTTATGTAGAAAAGATTTCGCAAGCCTCCTCATTGGCACAGCCCGAAGTCTTACAAGATTCTCTGCCGACCTAGCCATAGTCAATAACAATCTGCATTCAACAAATAGAGATGTTCTTTACGTCGGGAGTGGAGAGAGGAGCAAATAAAATGTCGTATATTTGTCGTTTCGTATAATAGTTTGCAGATATAACAAGATGCTTAATCGTTTATAAATAAGAAGTTTGCTACCATCGACCGAGAATAAGAAGATGTCAAGAAGGAAGAAATTTTTGCGGCTTAGAGGGACACATATTACGGCAACAGTGAGTATAACACTGGTGCTTTTTCTGTTTGGGCTTTTCGGATATTTTATCATAAACATTGGCAGGGTTGTAAATTATCTGCGAGATAGTGTTGAATTTACAGTAGTTATAAAGGATAATGTATCCAACAATAGTATTCACAAATTGCAGAAGACTTTGGATGTTTCGGAATTTGTGAGTTCTACATTTTTTGTCAGCAAGGAGGAAGCTGCTAAAGAGCTACAAGAAGATAGGGAGGAAGATTTTGAGAATTTCTTGGGATATAATCCTCTCCGCAACACCATTGATTTGGGTATCAGGTCAAACTACACATCAAAAGATAGTCTGGAGAGTATAGAAATGAAGCTTCTTACTTATCCCGAAGTATTTGAAGTCCGTTACAAAAAGAGTTTACTGTCAATGATAAACCGTAACCTGACAAACGTTAGTATTATTACTTTTGTTATCAGCATACTGTTGTTGTTGGTGTTTAGTACACTCATCAATGACATAATAAGGATATCGTTATATTCCAAGCGTTTCATCATCAATACGATGTTACTTGTTGGTGCTACGCATCAGTTTGTCCGTCGCCCTTATGTCAGGTCGGGCATTATGCATGGCATAATAGGCGGGATAGTGGCAAATCTGATGCTATTGGGTCTGTTTATGGCAATGCGTTATCAATTTAAGGATTTATATAATCTACTTTTTGAAAAGGAAATAGCTGTGGTAGTGGGACTTGCGATATTTTCGTCAGGGCTGGTTATAGCGTGGTTGGCAACAACTATTTCAGTAAATAAATTTTTAAGGTTAAATCATAACGATTTGTTCTATTAATTTATATCTTTGTAGACTTAATTCGGCGTATTATGAGTAAAAAGCAGTATAATGCCAACAAAGGCAAAGAAACAAAAGGTCAGGTATTTGATTTTCCTTTCACCCGTATGAACTACATATTGATGCTGATAGGCATAGGGATAATTATTTTAGGTTTTATCCTGATGTCAGGGGGCGGTAGTGATGACCCCAATGTTTTCAATGAAGGAATATTTAGTTTTCGCAGGATAACACTGGCTCCCATAGTGGTGATGATAGGCTTCGTTTTCGAAGTTTATGCTATTATGAAGAGGGATAAGAGTGAGGGTAATAACGAAGAAAATCAGGAATAATAAATGGATATTTTGAAGTCTGCAATCCTTGGTATCATTCAGGGCTTGACAGAATTTTTACCGGTAAGTTCGAGTGGGCATTTGGAGCTGGCAAAGTCGCTGTTGGGAGTAAAGCTGGAAGACAATCTGACTTTCAATATAGTGGTTCATATGGCTACGGTTCTCAGTACTATCATTGTTTTTAGGAAAGATATTGTACAGCTGCTTGTAGGGATTTTTAAATTTAAGATGAATGACGAAATGCGCATGGCTATAGCTATTGTAGTTTCACTTATTCCGCTTATTCCAGTTTATTTGTTGTTCAACGACAAGCTAGATGCTTTCCTTAATCGTGATATAACACCTGAATATCAAATAATACTTGTAGTTGGCATTTGTCTGATTATTACGGCATTAGTCTTGTATGCAAGTACAAGGATAGGAAAGTCGAATAAGGATGTCAATGGTTTTCGAGCATTAATAATAGGTATAGCACAAGCTATTGCTATTCTTCCTGGGGTTTCGAGGTCAGGTTCTACTATTGCCACTGGTTTGATTCTAAAAGTTGATAAGGCGAAGGTGACGAGGTTTTCATTTCTGATGGTAATACCTGCAATTGTTGGAGCCATGTTATTAGATGCCAAAGAGTTGTTGAGTATGTCCGATGCTTCTCACAGCATGGACACTCTCCCGTTGATAGCCGGCTTTGTTGCCGCATTAGTTTCAGGTATTTTTGCATGTAAATGGATGGTTAAGCTAGTACAGAAAGGGAGTTTAATCTACTTTGCTATATACTGTTTGATTGTGGGAGTAGTAGCAATAACAGCATCGATTTTGATGGCGTAGATGGAGAGCAGTTTACCTTCAAATATAGAGGATTATCAAAATGGTCAGATATTTATTTTTGACAAGCCTTTGGATTGGACATCTTTTGACTTGGTAGGGAAAATAAGATATAAGATTTGCAAGAAGTTTGGGATAAAGAAGCTCAAGGTTGGACATGCTGGAACATTAGACCCCAAAGCTACTGGTTTGATGATAATCTGTACAGGCAAGTTTACCAAGCGCATCGAAGAAATGCAGGGTTTGGAGAAGGAATACATTGCAGATATAAAACTTGGAGCGACAACACCCTCTTTTGATGTTGAGACAGAGGAGGATGCTGTGTATGACGCAGCACATGTTACAAGAGAATTGATAGAAGAAAGATTGAAGGGATTTATCGGTGAAATAGAACAAATACCTCCAATATATTCAGCAGTAATGATAAACGGCAGGCGTGCTTACACCCATGCAAGGAAGGGCGAGAGAGTAGAGTTGAAATCGAAGCGTGTGATTATTAAAGAGATGGAGATTTTATCCTATGATGAAAACAAGTTGATGCTGAGAATTGTTTGTAGTAAAGGCACCTACATTCGTTCTTTGGCAAGGGATTTGGGAGAGGCACTGGAGTGCGGAGCCTATCTCACTGGATTAATTCGTACCCGCGTTGGTGCTTATACGCTTGAAAGGAGTTACACTGTGGACAATTTTCTTGACAAGCTAGACACGGTATAACTAGAGATAATAACAAAAAATAAACAGATGAAACGAGCCATGAGACAAGTCTCACACAGAGGTATGATTATATTGGCGAGATACATCTGACAATTAAAAAACAAAATATAACCAGATGAAACTTTCAAAATTTAAATTTGATTTACCCGAGAATCTGATAGCACTTCATCCTGCAAAAAATAGGGACGAATCCAGACTAATGGTATTGCACAAGAAAGACGGTTCGATAGAACATTGTACATTTCATGAAATAACAAATCATTTTATGGAGGGAGATGCTCTGGTGTTCAACGATACGAAGGTTTTTCCTGCGAGGATGTATGGGAATAAGGAAAAAACGGGAGCAAAAATAGAGGTATTCTTGTTGAGAGAGTTGAATAAAGACAATAAGCTGTGGGATGTACTTGTTGACCCTGCCCGGAAGATAAGGATAGGCAACAAGCTTTATTTCGGAAAGGACAACTCTCTTGTTGCAGAGGTTGTTGATAACACCACCTCAAGAGGTCGGACATTGAGGTTTTTGCATGATGGCGACAATGAGAAGTTTAGGAACTTGTTATACTCTTTGGGCGAGACTCCTCTTCCAAAGTCCATAAACCGCCCTGTTGAAGAAAGCGATGAAGAACGTTATCAAACACTTTTTGCCAGGCATATAGGAGCAGTTGCAGCTCCGACAGCAGGTATGCATTTCAGCCGAGAGTTGCTAAAACGACTGGAGATTATTGGGACCGAGTTTGCTTATATAACTCTGCACGTAGGTTTGGGTTCATTTAGATCTATCGATGTGGAAGATTTGACAAAACATAAAGTTGATTCCGAGCAGATGCAAATTTCGCAGCAAGCGTGCGACATAGTTAACCATGCCAAGGAGCGAAAAAAGCGTATCTGTGGAGTTGGGACTACGGTAATGCGAGCTGTTGAGACTTCTGTAACTACCAACAGCAAATTGACACCTTTTGATGGCTGGACGAACAAATTCATTTTTCCACCCTACGATTTTAAAATCTGTAACAGCATGGTATCAAACTTTCATCTTCCTCAGTCAATACTGATGATGATGACCTCTGCATTTGCAGGCTATGAGCTGTTTATGCATGCTTATGATGTAGCGGCAAAGGAGAAATATCGCTTCGGAGCGTACGGCGATGCTATACTAATTATATGACAGTGATGATATTTTCATTCGTTGTTTTTAATTGTTTGTGAGATAATCTTCTCTGTTGCTCCCTGGTTGTGGTATATATAGTCTTTCGAGCTGTTACACAGCTTCTTATATAAGGTGTTGTCAGAAATAATCTTACTCATAAACTCCTCATATTCTGCGGGGTCGTTTACTTCCATGCCGCCACCGCATTGCTTTAGTGCTTGGGCTTCTTGAAACTTATCGTTACGAGGTCCAAAGCTCAGGGGTATTCCATAGACCGCCGCTTCGGGCAGGTTGTGGATACTTTTGCCAAAACCGCCACCAATATGTGCCATAAATGCATACTTATAGATTGCTGATAGCATTCCGAAGCGGTTGATTATCAGTACACGGCAGGAGGTGTTTCCGTTTTGCTCCAGTTCATCAATTGTGCAGACCTCATCTTTGAACTTCGATTTAATGTCCTCAATGCGTTTCTCGTCAAATTCATGGGGCGCAATAACGACCTTTAAATCAGGCATATTTATATACTTCTTGTTAAAGTATTCGGAAATGATTTCCTCATCGGGATTCCATGTGCTGCCGCCGATAATCACTTTATTGTCTCGGCTAAACTCCTCTATAAGGGGGAAGTTCTTAGAGCGCTCGGCTATTTGTATAACTCGGTCGAAACGAGTGTCGCCAGACACCTCATAATGTTTAATGCCGATAGAATCTAACAAGTCTGCAGATGCTTTATTCTGAATAAACAGCTTGTCGAAGCATCTCAAACTTTCGCAAAACCATCGACCATAGGATTTGAAAAACTGCTGGTCTTTTCTAAATATCCCCGACACTAGGTAGAGTTTAGCTCCGTGCTTTCTTGAAGCTCTAATAAGATTGTGCCAAAACTCGTACTTTACGAAGTAGACAATCTCCGGATTTAGCTCTTTTACAAAGGCTCTCACCTTATTTCTTGTGTCGAAAGGGATATAGCCAATCCAATCGGCAAGTTCATAGTTCTTTCTAACTTCATATCCCGAGGGCGAAAAGAAAGTAACAGCTATTTTATAGTGAGGGTATTGTTTTTTGACTTCTTCGATAATCGGACGACCTTGTTCAAACTCTCCCAGCGAGGCACAGTGTACCCAAACTACCCTATCGTTTTTGGTAAATACTCCTTTTATACTGCTACGGCTATCCTTTCGTCCTTGCAGGCTTAGTTTAGCCTTTTTGTTGAATGGAGCAGCTAGCCAAAAAATACCGGTAAGCATTCTCATAGATATTTGATAGAGAAATGGGGTCATTATGCAAATGTCTTATATATAATTAGTCCATATACTGCAAAGCGCGCAAAACGTGCAAGTGCGTACAATAAATATCTTGATTGCGGACAGCCTGTCGCTCCTATCAATAGGCTCGTCCCCGAGAAAGGAAGCGGTGTAAGTGCTGCCACAAGTATTAAGAAAGCACCATACTTATGTACCATGGGCCAGTATTGGATTAAATATTTCTTACGAATAAACCTGTAAATTACCACCCTATTTAAATACTTGCCACAAACAAATGCCAGGTAACCGGCAGCGTACGAAATGCTTGCCAAGAAAGTGACATTAAAGATGTAGACCCCCACATCCCCTCGTCCGGCAGACCAAATCATAAACAACTCGGGAGGAATGATGCCAAAAAACACTTCTGACAGAATATATACCCCATAAATATAGAAAGGCTGATTGACATGCTCATCAAGCCAGGAGGGCAGTTGTACCCCTCCTTCTGAGGAGTCTATCCACTGCAAGACCAAATATACAAAAATAAACATGACTGCCATCCACAGCAAGCCTTGCAATATATATTTCAGGAGGAATTTGTTTTTATCGCTCAATGCCATCGCTTACTTAATTACTTACATCGGCAAAGATACGATTTTTTATACGACAAATGGACGTAGACCGAACGAGAACCTTGCAGTTCCAAAACTATTAGTTCAGAATTGGAGGAAACGCCTTTGAAATCTCTTAATAATACCTTAACTTTGCCTTGTTTATTAAATTAAAGAATGATTGTAAGATGGCAAAATTTACACGTATAGAGGTAATACAGACAATGAAGTCAACAGGCATTGTTCCTGTTTTTTACCACAAAGATGCAAATATCGTTTATGAAGCAATAAGAGCTTGTTATGACGGAGGTGCAAGAGTTTTTGAGTTCACCAACAGAGGTGATTTTGCCCACGAAGTATTTGCAGAGGTGAGCAAGAAAGTAGCTTCCAATTTGGACGAGATGGTACTTGGTGTTGGCTCTATTGTTGATGCTCCCACGGCGGCACTCTACATACAGCAGGGAGCTAATTTTGTGGTATCTCCTCTTCTAAATCCTGAGATGGCGAAGGTTTGTAATCGACGTAAAATCAGCTGGTCGCCAGGTTGTGGCTCCTTGACAGAGATTAATTATGCCGAAGAGTTGGGTGCTGATATTGTAAAGATTTTCCCTGGTTCGCAGGTTGGAGGACCAAGTTTTGTAAAAGCAGTGATGGGACCCTGTCCTTGGTCGAGCATTATGCCTACGGGTGGCGTAACTCCCGAATACGACAACATGAAAGCCTGGTTTGATGCGGGTGTTGCATGTGTTGGTTTAGGCTCGCAGTTGTTTCCCAAAGAAGTTGTAGAAGGAGGAAATTGGGCGGTATTGACTGACAAGGTGAAAGACGCTCTTGCCAATGTAGTGAAAATCAGAGGATAGATTACGAAGGTCATTGTGAGGAGCTGGCGACGAAGCAATCTCCTACAACAAAGAACAGATTGCCACGCTAAGACTCGCAATGACGGATGATTAAAAACAGCAAAAGCCTATAGCTTACAGCTTATTGCAAAATTTTGAACACATGAAAATGCTACAAAGAATATTTGGTCTGATTCTGCTAGGCTGCACGATAATTCTTGCGAGCTGTTCCGATAAGGGAAAAAGTGAAGTCAAGGAGTTGAAACTTGCTCACGGACTTCCTACCGACCATCCTGTGCATAAAGGTATAATTAAGATGGCAGAAGAGGTCAAGCGAATATCTGGAGGCAAGATGGAAATAAAAGTCTATCCGGGTGGTCAGCTAGGCAGTGAGCAGGACTGTATTGAGATGCTTCAGCTGGGAGCCTTGGCAATGACAAAAGTGTCGTCTGCCACCATGGAAGGGTTTTGTGATGATTATAAAGTGCTTGGACTTCCTTATATATTTAGGAATGAGCAACATGTCTTTTCGGTTTTGGATAGCGATATTGGCGAACGCATACTGATGTCGCCCTATGAGAAGAAACTTGTTGGTTTGTGTTTTTACGATGCGGGGAGTAGGAGTTTTTATACTCGCGATAAGCAAGTACGGACTCCCGACGACGTGAAGAACATGAAAGTCAGAGTAATGAAAAGTCCCATTGCCGTAGGAATGATTAGAAGTATGGGAGGTATACCCACTCCTATGGCTTATGGAGAGCTTTATACAGCACTGCAAAATGGCGGTGTCGGCGGTGCAGAGAATAACCCTCCGAGTTTGTACACCTCGCGGCATTACGAGGTTTGCAAATACTATACACTTGATGAACACTCCACGGTTCCAGATGTTTTGATGATTAGCCGTCATGTTTGGGATAAATTATCAGACCAAGAGCAAAAATGGCTGAAAGAAGCGGCAAAGTTTTCAGTTCCCTACCAAAGGCAATATTGGAAAGAAGATGAAGAGAAGTGTCTTGCAGAGCTTAGAGCAGCGGGGGTAACTGTTTTGGACTTGAGCGATGATGAGAAGAAAACCTTTGCCGACATCACTCGTGACAATATCGAAAATGCGAAGTCGAACGCCCTATTGAAGGATTACATAGAAAAGATAGAGGCTAAATAAACCTTTCAATTATGAGAAAAAATGTAGAGAGATTTTTGGAGGTCATAATGGTCACAACGATGCTTGCATTGGTGTTGGTGGTCGTTTTTCAGATAATTACCAACATGACCAATATCATGGAAAATTCGTTTTCCGACGAGCTTGCGGGTTTTCTTTTGATATGGGTTGCTATGCTGGGAGCAGCTTATGGTACTGCCAAAGGCTCTCATTTGGCTATTGACATAATGTTGATGAAACTTCGAGACAAAGGAGCGAGCAAACCTTTGGAGATAGTAATAGAGTCGCTGGTTGGACTGTTTGCATTTTTCGTTATGCTTATTGGCGGTTCGATGCTCGTATATTCTCGTTTTGAGTTGGGAGTTGAAAGTCCGTCTATGCAGTTGCCTCTGGGCTATGTGTACTTAGTAATTCCTTTGGCGGGTATATTGATTATGTATTTCTGTATCAGTAATATACGTTTAGTAATTAAAAGAGATAAACAGATATGTGGGAAATAGCAGTTTTAATTTGTAGTTTTATAATACTAGTGGGTTTGAGTATGCCAATTGCTTATGCCATAGGTGTTTCTGGCATATTGACAATGCTTGTATCGATCGACTCTCTTCCTGCGTTTAGCGCTTATGCACTACAGATGGTATCGGGGGTCAACAAGTTTGCACTATTAGCAATACCATTTTTCATTATTGCAGGGAATATAATGAATAGAGGCGGCATTGCTCAGCGACTTATTGATTTTGCTAAGGTCTTGGTGGGCTTTCTTCCTGGGGGCTTAGCAGTTGTAAACATTGTTTCCAACATGCTTTTTGGAGCAATCTCGGGTTCTGCGGCAGCTTCGGCTTCTGCAATTGGAACGATGATGAAAGACGAGATGAAGAATGCAGGATTCGACAATAATTTCTCTACAGCCATAAACATAACTTCGTCGACCACGGGATTGTCTATTCCCCCTAGTAACGTGTTGATAGTATATTCGTTGGCGAGTGGGGGAGTATCGGTGGGAGCCTTGTTTTTAGCAGGATATATCCCTGGAATACTGACAGGTGTATTTTTGATGGCAGTAGCGGTAATCTACGCCATGAGAAAAGGTATAAAACGAGAGCAGGTGCCTGGTTTTACTTATGGTGTAAAGAAATTCTTCGACGCCATTCCCAGCTTATTTTTGTTGGTGATAGTTATTGGAGGTATTTTGAAAGGGTGGTTTACTGCAACAGAGGCTTCGGCAGTAGCAGTGGTCTATGCATGGGTACTGTCGATGATATATAGAACTGTGTCGTGGAGAGATATCAAGCCTATTATGCTTGAATCGGCAAAGACCTCTGCAATAGTGTTGTTGTTAGTCTCCACATGCGCAGGATTGTCGTGGATAATGTCCTATGCGGAAATTCCACAGAATGTAGCAGAGTCGCTAATGGGAGTCTCTGATAATAAATGGGTTATTCTTATATTGATAAATCTCATTCTCCTCTTTGTAGGAATATTTATGGACATCACACCTGCGGTATTGATTTTCACGCCGATATTTTTGCCGATAGTAGAGAAAATGGGAGTAGACCCAGTTCACTTTGGGATGATAATGGTTCTGAACCTGTGTATTGGGCTATGTACCCCGCCTGTAGGTTCGCTGTTGTTTATTGGCTGCAGCGTTTCGGGAGCAAGAATAGAACAAGTTGTCAAGCCTTTATTACCGATGTTTCTGGTGATGATATTCGCTTTGATATTGGTAACTCTTATACCCCAGTTATCGCTTTGGTTGCCTAGCTTATTTGGAGCATAAGATTTTTAGAGGAAACCTATAATATTCTTATTATGGGTTTTATTTTACATTGTACTAGCAATTAAAAACAGGAATAGCATGGATTTTAGTCTCATAATCATATTGTGTGTTACCCTTGCAATGGTAATTTCATTGATTAAAGAGATTATGAGTCCAGGTTTGATACTTCTTATGGTTGCCTCCATCTATATGCTGATGGGCTTTATTTCACCAAGCGAGTTTGTAAGTGGTTTCTCAAATATCGGAGTAATAACAATTGCCGTGATAATGATTGTATCAGAAGGTATTAGGCGTTCTGGAGCAATCAACAGCATGGTTGATACGATTTTGCCAAAAAAAGGTTATGCTTATCCCATTTTGGTAGCTATGGTACTATCACCCATAATGGTTTTGTCGGCATTTATCAACAACACACCAGTTGTTCTCATCTATGGTCCTGCTCTAAAAAAATGGAGCGAAAGAATAGGCTTGTCGTACAAAAAAATACTCATTCCTTTGTCGTATGTTACAATCTTGGGAGGTATGTGTACCTTAGTTGGCACATCTACCAATCTGGTGGTTAACGGGATGCTGATACAGGATGGGCATGAAGGTTTGGGGATGTTTGAAACTGGTAAGGTCGGTATCTTTCTCTGTCTTGTCGGAATGTTGTATATTGCCTTATGTGGAAATAGGATGTTGCCATCTCATTTTTACAGTAAGGATAAGAAGATAAAGGAAGTAAAAGAATATTACTATGATATTATTGTTCCAAGCGGGAGTAAGTTGGCAGGAACTTTTATCAGGAGAGGAGTGATAAGAACCTTGGGGAATGTGAAGATTTTGAGGATAAGTCGGCTCGACGGTACTGTCATAGAAGTTGAAGACAACCGCAAGCGTCATAAAATATACGAAGGCGACCGATTGCTATCCTTGGGAGTTCCGGCGAAATTTGAGCAACTTCTGTCGTCAAAAATGGTCGAATTGGAAGGTGTCGATTCCAATAATCCCTTGTTTAAGAATGCACAACTTAAACAATATGAGGTTATTGTGTCGCCGAAATACAATGGGGTTGGCAAAACGGTGAAAGAATATAATTTTTATAGTCACTTCAATGCTATGGTGTTGGCGATAAACAAAGACGGCGAACATATAACCTCAAACATTGCCGATGAATATATAAAACCTGGCGACAGTCTGCTGATACTGGGTACGGAGAAGTTCATGGAAAACTGGGGAGCCTCTCATTTCTTCTATATGGTGTCGCCTGTGGGAGAAGTCGAAACAAGAGGAGAATATAAAAAACGGGGATTGGCAATAGGGATTTTGATATTTATGATATTGGGAGCATCCTTTGGTAAATATCTGCCACTTGATATAGGGAGTTCTCCGATATTGTTCTTTGCGCTGATTTCAGCACTTATAATAATGGTTTTCAGATTAGTACCCGGCAATGCCTACACGGGAGCAATAAACTGGGATATTCTTATTGCCATTGCCTCTGCATTAGCAATAAGTAAGGCAATAGTAAACACGGGAGGAGTTGCTACTTTCGTCAATTACATTGTTTCCTTTTCTATTTTCAACTCTCCCTATATGGTACTAGCCTTGCTGTATGTACTTACTTGGCTACTGACCGAAGCGGTGACCAACAGTGCTGCTGTAGCATTTATGTTTCCAATTGCAATATTGCTGTCGCAAAAACTAGGTATTGAGTATCGCCCATTAGTCATTATCATCAGCATTGCTGCCTCTGCCAGCTTTATCACTCCAATAGGCTATCAGACAAATTTGATAGTACAAAATACGGGGAACTACAAGTTTACAGACTTTGTTAGATTTGGTTTGCCTTTAAATATTATCATTCTGATAATCAGCGTTGTATTGATTCCTTTATTTTGGGCGATGTAGCCTATAATTTATTAATGCTTATACTAAGACCCAATGAAACTTCCATGCAGTAGGCTTTAAGCTATATGCAATAAGCCTAACTACACACAGGAGAATGATTAAAAACAGCAAAAGCCTAAAGCCTATAGCTTACAGCTTATTGCAATATTATAAACAGATGAATATACATACAGACGAATATTTTATGAAGAAGGCGCTTGAGCAGGCTCACATTGCAAGGTTGAAGAACGAGGTCCCTGTGGGTGCAGTCGTTGTTGCCGACAATACGATTATTGCCAAGTCCTACAATATGACAGAGACCCTCAACGATGTTACAGCACATGCCGAAATGCAAGCAATCACCATTGCTGCCAATTATCTTGGAGGAAAATACCTGACGGACTGTGTTTTGTATGTTACATTAGAACCCTGCGCGATGTGTGCTGGTGCGCTCAGGTGGTCGCAGATAAGTCGAGTTGTATATGGTGCATCCGACATAAAGCATGGCATGAGTACTTATAATCAATTACTTCATCCCAAAACAGAAGTAAAATCGGGGCTTCTCGCAAAGGAATGTGGCGAGTTGCTTAGTGATTTTTTTAAAAGAAAACGTTAGCAGTGGCTATTCGCCGATTTTTTGTAAGTACTGATATGGGTCTTTGACATACTTTTCGGGGTCGGGGCGTTTATCGTTAATATGCTTTAGTAATGAGTTTATTTCCTGTGTTTGTATGCTGTCGTAGGATTCGTTAGCTTGCATTCTGCCGTCGATATATTCAAGGGTGTATCGGTGTTCGCCTTTATCGTTGAAATATTCCCAAGTTCCTTCTTGTTTGCCGTTTTTATATTTTCCTTTTGCCTCGATTTGACCGTTTTCGAAATATGTTTTGGAGTCTCCATTAAGTTTCCCATTTAGATAAGATGCCTCAAAGTCTACTTTCTCGATCTTTGGAAAGAAAGTTTTATACTCACCGTTGAGGGAGTCTTTATTCCAAGTACTGATTTCAAACATACTACCATCGTTGAAATACATAAATCGTTTTCCATGTTTGAGATTATTAGAATAATCTTGCTTATATGCTAAGCGTCCGTTCTGAAAGTACTGCCACCTGCCAATTTTGTCTGTACCTATATAAGTTCCCGACGCAATGGGTTTCGAGCTTTTGTCGAACAGCTCAGCATGAACAGAGTCTGAGTTTGGGCAATAAAGCAGTTTTGCACTCATAATGCCCGAGCTGTAATATTTCTTCATTTCACCCGTCGGTTTCCCGTCTTTAAAGATTCCCTCATATTTTGTGCGACCATTGTCATGCTTCGCAATCCACTTGCCAATTTTTCTACCTTGGCTGTCACTTTGGTTGACATCTTGTGCATCCGACAAATGTGCAGTACAGAACAATACTAAAGAGGTGATAATACTGAAAGTTGCAAATCTAATTTTCATGTGTTTATAATTTGTTGAACTACTCACTTAAATTGTGGTTATATTCCAAAGCCTCATTTACTTTGTGTATCACGGTGTCTCTGAATGTGTTAACGTCAGAGCCGTTCATAACTATGCTCTCCAGGGCATTTAAGATTTTGTTTCGAAGGTCTTCTGTTCTGATTTCCGGGTGTCTCAGGATATATTGTTTCACAGCTTTACGCATTTCAAAAAATGGGAGGTTCGACGATTTGATAACATTGCTGACATTGGGAGGGATACAGAGCATAATTCCTCGTTTTAGGAAGAATGCCATAATCTTGTCGATATTTTTTATCTCTTCTTTGATTACGCTTTCGTGATTATTACCAATTTTGCTTTTCGCATTTTCAACTATATCGCCAAATATTTTAATAAACAGAATATGGTCGGGAGCATTATCCATGATGTTGTGTGCGTAGTCTTGATAATTTTGTCCTTCTCTGATTGTCATCCACCATATCCCTTCAATAATATCCTTATGATTTTTTTGCGGGACTAAGCAATTGTAAAGGTACTCAGTGATTTTGTTGTCTATGGAGTATTTATTTCCTCCGTAACGCTCCCAAAGGTAGTCTTCTATCATATCGTGCCAAAGTGCTGATATAAAGATTGTCGGATAGTGTTCTCTGGTGGCTTGGAATATTCTTACTAGTGAGGGGTCAACTTGTTCGCCTGTTATGTATGCTTCTGCGTATTTTAGAGCTGAGAATACATTAAAAAGAACGTCAAGTCCGTGTTGTGCGGCATATTTATCCTCAACCTTTCGCATTTTGTCAACGATGACCTTGTTATTGTACTTTATATAGTACATTCTGCGCATAACAGACACAGCTTTGTAAAATACTCCCACGATTGCTTCGTCGGGATAAGTGTCATTAATTTCAAAAGTCTTTTTATAAAATTCTATGAAGTTGTGAGTATCGTTAAATCCTTCAAAATTTTCTTTCCCTGCCACGGCAGCGTCTTTATTTACAGACTTTTCAAAGAGCTTGGAAAAGTCATAAAGTCGCTGGCTGAACGATAGTTCGGCTCTCCTTATCCTTTCTATTTGGTTTGACCCAGGCATACAAACTTTCCTTTTATTGTGTGACGCAAACAAAATTGGTAGAAATATTCCTATTTCAGAAAGGTAGAGTACCCTCAAAAACTGTACTCTTTCTTATTCTAAGAATTTTATCTAGTGTAAAGGTATCAAATAAAAAACAAACAACCATATAAAAATCTTCATTTTTTTCTATTGAACGATAAAAAAACAATATCTTCGTGCCTCAATGTAACTATTCAGCCAAAAGAGTTGTTCTTAAAAACTGTGCATACCATTTGTTTTCAGGCATCAACGACACACCTTCAGAGAGACGCACGACAATTCTATCTATCCCCTACGGGGAATGTCTATATTTTTTCGCCTATATCTTTTCTATTAAGCTCTAAGTCCTACGGACTAAACCTTAAACAGTTCAACGATTAATCCGTCATTGCGAGCGTCAGCGAAGCAATCTGTTCTTTGTTGCAGGAGATTGCCACGTCGCCGGCTCCTCGCAATGATGTTCGTTTATTTTGCATTTGCCTAAAGCTTATTGCATACAGCATATAGCATTTTAAACCTTAAACAAGGCTGTTTACATATATGACGAAGGTTTATATGATTTCTATAACTGCTAGAATATCAGCTTTATCGTAGCAACATTAGCATCTAATGCTCCATCGGGTTTTACGAATGCCTGTCCCTTTTGTGTCAGTTCCACTTTTTGTCCTGTTTCGAGTACTGTC
>JBKEAJ010000136.1:0-13456 GCA_047972135.1 Bacteroidales bacterium
CTGTTATTAATACTACGACATTACAATACTTTGATGTTGCGATGATAACAGACGAATAAACGAAGGTCATTGCGAGGAGCTGGCGACGAAGCAATCTCTAGCAACGAAGAACAGATTGCCACGCTACTGTAGGCTGTACGCTTTAGGCTATAAGCGAACAGCCTTGTTTAAAGTTTAATTGTTTAGGGTTTAGTCGTTTAGCCGTCAGTTGTTGGTGAAGTTTAGGGACGTAGTCCCGATATCTTCGTAGCAAGGAGATGTAAAAAATAATAATAGGGGCGGTAGCCCTGATATAGATGCAGGTTTAACTGTTTAATTGTTTAAGGTTTAGAGTTTAGTCGTTTATGGCTGAAAGCCTAAATTAATTCAGCCCATGGCAACGTCATGTGGAAAGGAATGACAAGATAGTAAACGCCCTGTAAGGGCAGATTATTTACAGCAAAAGCATAAATACTATAGCTTACAGCTTATTACAAAAAAATAAACAGATGAAGTATATACCACTATTTATAGTAATCTTCTGCGTGAGTCTGCTCAGTTCTTGCTCCTTATTGGAATTTTCCTTGAAAGGTGAAGCTGAGCCATTGTCGAAGCAGGAGCTAAGCACTCGTTTTGCGGTGCGCACATTTTATTCAGGTTTTGTATCTAAAATTATTGTTGCTGCCGACTCGATGGTAATATCCACCGACTCTGCGGCATATAAGACGAATGCCATTCGCTGGAAACTGAATGCAAGCAATTCTTGTGCATCATTAGCTTATCAGTCGTCTTCTGACATAGCAATGGTGGGGACGTGGATTTTTTGTGAAAGGATGAACAATTTTCTACAATCTCGTAGGAGCGACAGTCTATTTGGTACATATAATGCGTCTCTTGCCGCACAAGCAGGACAGTATGGCGTTGATAAAATCACGAAAGTTGCACGAGCTGTTTACGACAAGGGTAAGCAATACGAGAAAGTGGGTGAATTTGTGAGACTCTTTGCTAAGGAGCACCCTTTTACATCCTTGAGTTTTGACAATATAGGCTTTGTCGACGACTATCAGAGTTTTCTCAGTATCCCCGATTCTTTGATGGTACACAACTACGGTACAGCTCCCGAGATATTGGGTGATTTTGCCGATCGTATGGGTACATACACAGAGCAGTTTCATAATAATCTGACATGGAATAAGGATATGTTGGAGGTTTATTGGGACAGCGATTCAATGACTGCGAAGTTTCTTGTCAGAGCCGACACCTTCGCTGCAGAGTTTATGACCAGAGCGGATTCCATTACAGCCTTGTTGGCTGCTTTTTCTGAGATTGCCAAAAACTCTCCGGAGTTGGCAGCGCAGATGGCAGCGAATGTGAGCCAAGAACTCCGTCCGATGATAGATGAAATGAACTACATGGTGAATACCTCATTCCTACAGTTTTCACAACAGCGTGATTCCATCCAATTGTTTCTCGACCAACAGCGAGTAGCCCTTAAAGATGATATTTCTGAGACGGGAGTTTTATGGATGGAGCAAATGTCTGACAGTCTGGCATCTTTTGTCAAGAAAATCTCCTTTGCGGTAGGCTTGCTGGCAGTGGTGCTGGTGCTGGTTATCTTCGGAGTTCCCTTTGCCTTGGGGTATTATACTTCAAAACTGCGCAGCAAGGTGAAAGACAGAAATCTCAATAGGGGAGACTAGTTGATATGCTAATTTGATAATGCAATGTTGAATTGTTTAAGGTTTAAAGATGCTATATGCCGTACGCTTTAGGCTATAAGCGAACAGCCAATAAACGTTCGTCATTGCGAGGAGCTGGCGACGAAGCAATCTCTAGCAACAACGAACAGATTGCCACGCTGACGCTCGCAATGACGATAAAATGTAGGTAGCGGCTGAAAGCCCACAAATAATTTTGTCATTAAATTTATTTCAACACCTTAATCCGAACATACTGAGGAATATTATTTTCTTTATTTCTGTCATTATAATTTTTTTCATCAAATTCCCAAGAGCTTACAACCTGCACATAGAAACAATTGTCATTACTCCAAAACATCCTGTCAGGCTCATCTGGGCACCAATTCTTAAAACTGACACTTGTGATTTTTTCTATTTTTTTGTTTGATATGGAATAGAGAACCAAGGTCGATTCATCATAAATATGGATAAAGTCGATAATATATTGCTTATCAGGAGAAACATATGGAAATCCTTGAAAAGACACATTCTCCCCAGTAGTTTTATCTATAAGTAAGTTCTTATAATTTTCCCAGTAAAGACCATAAACTACATAACTATTCAAAAACTCTATTTGTCCTAAGTACCTGAACTCCTGATCTCCGTCATTCATATTAACTTTATCGACAAATTCGACGGTACTGTCCCTACATTCCAGACTTATTGTGCCATTTTTCTTTTTATGTTTAAGTGTATCTGTCAACAAGAAACTTACCGCATTTAGCTCTCTATTGAGAAAACGGTCTTCATTAATAAGTTCTATATTAAAATATTCATCTGTCAGAATACTATCCTTGTTGGGTGAATTACCATATACGATGTATAAATCTGAGGGGCTGAGTTTTATTTCCTTGTATCCTCCTTCGACTTTAGACTTCAAAACATATACCTTCTCCCATGATTTTTTGGTCATTTCTCCTCCATCCCTGACAATCGTTCTTGTAAGCTTCTCTCTAATGCCATACCACTCTTCACCATGCTCAATTACGTTTAGTCTTTCTCCATAAATATAATGCCCCAGCGTTCTAGAGTTTCTTGACTGCTGTTGTTTTATTTGAGCTCCATTCATATCAGAAACATAAACTATCTCATACACTTCCGTATCGTCGAAGTCTATTTCGTTTATTTTATCTTTACATATCGGTATCTCGGAGACAACTTCGTCAGCGGGTTCTGCTGTATCTGCATCGCCGAGAAATGTATCAATCTGCGCCGAAATTTCTTTTTGGACTTCTTTTGTCTTTTCAGCCTGCCTTGAACAGGCAAGGAGGCTCACTGCTATTATAAATATACTAAGTGCTTTCATTTTTCTCAGATTTTCATACTTTTTGTTCATAATAATATTGTCAAAGGTATTAAAAATATAGACTCTAATTCTACTTTGACACATTTAATTTTCTGAATACCTTCGGTCTATATCCTCCAGTCGCTTTTGATGCCGTTCATGTATCATTGTGAACATACGATCTTCTGGAGTTTCCTTGCAGAACTTGAATGCGAGGAGGGGATTTAAAAACTTTCCTCCTGCGAAGGAGGAATACCCGCAGGGGGAGGAGGTGGCTGTTAATTGATACTACGATATTACAATGCTATGATGTGGGCTGTTTATGGCTGCAAGCCATAATTAATTCAGCCCATGGCAACGCCATGGGGGAAGACACACCACTACCCCCGCTCCCTTACGGATTGCAGGATGCTCATAGACACGGCTATCAACAATAGACAAAAGCCCACAAATAATTTTGTCGTTAAATTTATCCATCGTAATATTGCAATATTAAATTATATCAAATGGGAGCAAGCAAAACAGACCATTTTTCAGAGCAGCAGAACCGGATTGCAACGATAGCAAAAGCCTTAGGGCATCCTGCGAGAGTGGCAATCATAGATTATCTATTGAAAGTCAACCAATGTATATGCGGAGATATAGTAAGCAAACTGCCTTTGTCGCAGCCCACAATATCGCAGCATCTGAGAGAGCTTAAAAGTGCAGGACTCATCAAAGGTACTATCGAAGGTAATTCGGTGTGCTATTGTATAGATGAAAAGACCTTCGGTGTTCTAAAAGACTACTTTTTCAAAATCATAACTACTGTCACAAAAGAGAATTGCTGTTGAAATGTTTAAGGTTTAGTCGTTGAATTGTTTAACTGTTTATTTATACTACGATATTTCAATGCTATGATAACAGCGAATAAACGAACGTCATTGCGAGGATCTGGCGACGAAGCAATCTCTACCTACAAAGAACAGATTGCCACGCTGACGCTCGCAATGACGGAGGAATAAAAAATAGCAAAAGCATAAAGCCTATAGCCTACAGCTTATTGCAAAATATTAATACAATGAAAAAACTGAACTCCCTCGACAGAAATCTGACACTTTGGATTTTCCTTGCTATGGCAATAGGTGTCGGCATTGGCTACTTCTTTCCGACCTTTCCGGAGTTTGTAAACTCATTCAACAAAGGGACAAGCAACATTCCCATTGCCATAGGTTTAATATTGATGATGTATCCGCCATTGGCAAAGGTCAATTACGCCTTACTGCCAAAGGTTTTCAGGAACACTAAAATTCTTTCCGTCTCTTTGCTTCTCAATTGGGTAGTAGGTCCTATCTTAATGTTTGGCTTGGCAATAATTTTTCTGAGGGGCTATCCCGAATACATGGTCGGTTTGATTTTAATAGGCTTGGCACGCTGCATTGCCATGGTTTTGGTGTGGAACGACCTTGCTGGAGGCAGCAGTGAATATGGTGCCAGCTTGGTGGCACTGAACAGTATTTTTCAGGTCTTTGCCTACAGTTTCTACGCATGGATTTTCATCACCATCCTACCTCCCTATTTTGGTTTTGAAGGCGTAATCGTAGATATTTCGATAAGTACAATAGCCGAGAGTGTCGCCATTTATTTGGGTATCCCTTTTCTGATGGGAATACTGAGTCGTATTATTTTAGTAAGGTTCAAAGGCGAAGATTGGTATATGAAGAAATTTATACCAGCCGTTTCGCCTATAACCCTGATAGCTTTGTTGTTCACTATTGTGATAATGTTCTCGCTGAAAGGCGAATTGATAGTCAGCATCCCTCAAGACGTATTGATAATAGCAGTCCCTTTGCTGATATACTTTGTGTTGATGTTCCTCATTGGTTTCTTTGTGAGCAGGGCGATGGGAGCAGAGTACAACAAAACGGCATCGGTGGCATTTACGGCAGCAGGGAATAATTTTGAACTGGCAATAGCTGTTGCCATTGCTGTCTTTGGGCTCAACTCGGGACAGGCTTTTGCAGGAGTCGTAGGACCTTTGGTGGAAGTTCCTGCACTGATTTTGCTGGTGCGAGTTTCCTTTTGGCTAAAACAAAAATATTATACAAAGAAAAAGACTCACCTATATGGGTAAAGGTGAGCCTTTTAAAAAAGAAATGATTGTAATTCAGAGGATTAAGCAAATTTGCCTTTTATTGAGTTAACCCAATTGTCTACTCTTTCCTCTGTTTTATCGTCTTCGTTGTCTTGGTCAATTGCCAGTCCGACAAACTGTCCGTCTACAACAGCAATAGAATCGTCGTATTCGTATTCGTCAGTAGCTACAGCTCCTATCACTTTGCAGCCTTTATCCTTCACAGCTTCGTAGAGGTGTCCGAGACTATCGACAAAAGTGTCGGGGTATGTTTGTGAGTCGCCGAGTCCGAATAAGGCAACAGTCTTACCGTCGAGTTTTGCACTTTTAAGTTTTGCCACTGCCGAGTCCCAATCATCTTGCAGGTCGCCGATACCGGTGGTAGCAGTTCCTAAAATAAGATTGTCATATTGTTCAAAATCAGAAGTTTCGGCTTTTGAAACATCTTTCACATCAACATTGTCGCTGCCTAAAAGTTTCGCAACTTGTTTAGCCACACCTTCTGTGTTTCCTGTGTCGCTTCCGTAGAAGATTCCTATTTTTTTCATTTTATCTCAATTTATATTTTGTGATTACTCATGTAGAGCCTATAACATCTGAATGTCAAAAATGTTTCTTCAAGCACTGTTTTCTTAGATAGGGAAACTATATTGCTCATAGACACGCCCGTATAAGGCAAAAAAGCCCGACAATATGCCAGGCTTCTATGTTTATAAAAAGAGTATTCACTAAGGCATTGGAGGTAGTTCCCAGCCCTGACGGTATGTATGCTTGATAAGCTCGTCGGCATACTCTGTTGCAGGCATCGGTTCTGTCCAGTGTTTGTCGAATGATGGGTGTCCGTCTTTGATATGGAATCCGTCCTTGACACAAGTCTTAATCTCCTCACTGTTAGAGATATTGGTAAATTTCATGTTTTCGCCGTTCCACTCAAGTTCTTTGTTCAGTCCTTGAAGTCTTACTGCGAGCACGCCCATCACTACCATTTCGTTGAAAGGTCCTGCTTCCGAGAAAGGAGATGCAGTTTCGGTGCGACTGGAAGCAGATTCTTTGCATGCTCTGACCCAGTCCATTCCGTGAGAAATTTTTATTCGTCTTCTAAACTCTGGCGACTTCGGAGTTTTGCCCGACAGCAACCACGGGTCTTTACCGTAGCAGCCACAGATGATTTTGTCTTTTGTTCCGTGGAAGCACACATATCCACCTGCATTGTTGGGGTTTTTACCTTTTGGCCATCCATCGGGAAGGAAAGGCTTAATACCGCCATCAGACCATGTTACCTCTACTTCGGGCAACTTAATCTTCATATTTTTGCTTGGTTTTCTTTCGGGGAATACTAGTTTCACTTGTTGTGCCGATGGAGCGCAATCGTTCAGCAGTAGTGTAGAGCTACCTTGTACTCTCGTGGGATATCCTAGTTCTAGTCCTACAAATACAGGGTGTAGAATATGGCAAGCCATATCTCCCAATGCTCCTGTACCATAATCCCACCAACCACGCCAGTTCCAAGGGTGATATATTTCGTTGAAAGGACGCATTTTAGCAGGTCCTACAAATAAGTCCCAGTTAAGTTGCGACACGTCGTAATATGTTGAAGTTTCGGGAGTATTCAGTCCTTGTGGCCATATTGGGCGGTCTGTAAATGCTTCGACCTTAGTTACTTCTCCTATTTCTCCATTGGCAATCCATTCGCAGATTTGGCTGACACCGTCACCCGAAGCACCCTGATTACCCATTGATGTAGCAACTTTTTGTTTTGCTGCGAGTTTAGTCAATAGTCTTGATTCGTATACCGAGTGAGTAAGAGGTTTTTCAAGATATACGTGTTTGCCGAGAGTCATTGCATGGGAAGCAATTAGACAGTGAGTATGGTCGGCAGTAGCAATCACCACTGCATCTATCTCGTTGCTCATCTTATCGTACATCTCCCTGAAATCCATAAATTTCTTGGCATTAGGGTATTTCTCGAATACTCTGGCAGAGTACTTCCAGTCTACATCACAAAGAGCAACGATGTTCTGAGACTCAACTTCGCTGAGTACTCCAGCTCCTCGTCCTCCGATACCCACTCCTGCAATGTTTAGTTTATCACTAGGTGCTTTGTGTCCCAATCCCGATACCACACTCGATGGAACGATTGTCAGCCCTGCTCCTGCAATGGCTGTGTTGCGCATAAAATCTCGCCGTGTAAGATTACTCATTTTCAATGTTTTAAGTTATGATCATTATTGATGTTACATTAATATTGCCACTAAGTTAAGCAGATATTTTTTAATTAACAAAATTTGCGACCACAAACTTAGTATCTTACTTATAATTTTCTCTTAGAGCTTTTATTTTCTCGTCGGAGATATACTCATCGTAGCTCATCAATTTGTCGATAGTTCCTTTTGGAGTAAGCTCAATAACTCTATTGCATATAGTCTGTATAAATTCGTGGTCATGCGATGCCAATAGTACTACACCTTTGAAGTTAGTAAGGGTATTATTGAAAGCCTGAATAGTTTCAAGGTCAAGGTGGTTGGTGGGCGTGTCGAGTATCAGAGTGTTAGCATTTGTCATCATCATTTTGGCAATCATACATCTCATTTTCTCACCACCCGACAGGACTTTTGCTTTTTTGTCGGTGTTCTCGCCCGAGAACAGCATTTTGCCGAGAAAGCCACGCAGGTAGATTTCGCTTGTATCTTTAGAAAACTGAGCAAGCCAGTCGAAAAGGTTGAGATTGCAGTCCTCAAAATATTCGGAATTGTCCAGTGGCAGATAAGAGTGTGTTATTGTCTGTCCCCACGAAAATGTTCCGTTGTCGGCATTTCTATGTCCGTTTATAATCTCAAACAGTGCCGTCATAGCCCTGTGGTCATGGGATATAAACACCACCTTTTCATCCTTTTCTATGTTGAATGTTACATTTTCAAACAGTATTTCTCCTTCTACTGATGCTTTCAGGTTTTCTACGCTCAGAATTTGGTTTCCTGCTTCTCTTTCTGGAGTGAATATAATGCCAGGGTATCGCCGTGTTGATGGCTCAATATCCTCGATATTAAGTTTTTCCAGCATTTTCTTTCGACTTGTGGTTTGTTTGGATTTTGCCACATTGGCACTAAATCGGGCAATAAACTCCATAAGTTCTTTTTTCTTCTCCTCCGCTTTTTTATTTTGAGCAGATTGCTGTCGCAGAGCTAGTTGGCTTGATTGATACCAAAAAGAGTAGTTCCCAGAGAATAGTTTTATTTTTCCAAAGTCGATGTCAATAACGCTGTTTGACACAGCATCAAGGAAGTGCCTATCGTGCGATACTATTAGGACAGTGCTTTCCACATTTGCTAAATAATCTTCCAGCCAGCTCACGGTTTCAAGGTCAAGGTCGTTTGTCGGCTCGTCCAGAAGTAGGTTGTCGGGTTTTCCAAACAGAGCCTGAGCCAGCAGCACTCTAACTTTTTCCTTTCCGCTAAGCTCTTCCATTTTCCTGTGATGCAAATTTTCTTTTACCCCCAGTCCGCTGAGTAATATTGCGGCATCACTTTCGGCATTCCACCCGTCCATTTCAGCAAATTTATCTTCCAGCTTAGCAGCAAGCAGTCCATCTTCCTCGCTAAAATCAGGCTTTGCATATATTTCATTCTTTTGTTTCATCAAATCCCAAAGCTCCTTGTAGCCCATCAGCACGGTGTTTAGCACAGTGAATTGGTCAAACTCGAAGTGGTCTTGTTTCAGTACCGACAGGCGTTCGCCACTACCTAGCGATACCTGTCCCGACGAGGGAGCTAAGTCGCCCGAAAGCAAGCGTAGGAATGTTGATTTTCCTGCACCGTTTGCACCGATGACACCGTAGCAGTTGCCCGCAGTGAACTGGAGGTTAACATTTTGGAATAGTGGTTTCTTACCGAACTGAATTGATAGATTTGATACTGTAATCATTATTTATTTCTATGAATGAGGCGCAAAGATAGGTATTTAAATGATGACAGCAGACAAACCCTAAACCCTAAACAAACAAACAATTCAACAGTTCAACTTTCCCCTCAATTAAATGTTTTATCTTTGCGATGCTGAAAAATTGGCAGCATTCGTTCTGCCGAATTAAAACAATGACAATGGCTAAGACTGTGCGTTTACCAAAGTGGATGAAGATGGAGTTGCCCAAAGGCGAGGCATATTCCAAGGTGAAGAATATCGTTGCAGACAACAAATTACATACCATTTGCACCAGCGGGAACTGCCCGAATATCGGAGAGTGCTGGAACAGAGGCACTGCAACATTCATGATACTTGGCGACATTTGCACCCGCAGTTGCAAGTTCTGTGCAGTGAAAACCGGCAAACCTCTTCCCGTTGATAAAAATGAACCCCTTCGGGTTTTGGAATCCATACAGAAGATGAAGCTAAAGCATTGCGTCATTACATCGGTAGACAGAGACGACCTCCCCGATTTTGGAGCTCAGGCGTGGGTTGATGTGGTCAGCAAGATAAAGAATGACAAGCCCGAAGTAAAAATAGAGATACTCATCCCCGATTTTGGCGGCGACCAGACGCTGCTAGAGAAGGTTATAAATTGTGGTGCTGATGTGGTTTCTCACAATATGGAAACCGTCCGCCGATTGACAACAAGTATTCGCAGTGTTGCCAAGTATGACAAGAGTTTGAGGGTTATACATACAATTTCTCAAAATCACGTGATAGCCAAATCGGGATTGATGCTTGGCTTGGGCGAGAGCTTGGAGGAGGTGAAAGAAACCCTTCACGACCTGCGAGAGTCAGGTTGCAAGGTGGTGACCATCGGTCAATACCTCGCTCCGACAATCAAACATCTGCCTGTTCAGGAGTATATCGAACCGCATGTTTTTGAGGACTTAAGAGAATTTGGATTAGATCTGGGCTTCTCCTTTGTTGAGAGCAGTCCGCTGGTGCGCTCATCATACAGAGCTGAGGCTCATGTTAATGCTTGATATTCAGTCATGGAGCTTAATTTCAATAACGCAGGGCTGTGCGACTACAAAGAGATGTGGAGCTATCAGCAGAAGGTGCATGACAGCGTTAAGTCCAAGAAACTAGAGTCTGGGAAACCGACATCCGACCATGAGATAATATTTGTGGAGCATCCGCATGTTTATACGCTTGGCAAAAGAGGAGATGAGCATAATTTATTGGTGCAGGAGGCTTATTTAGAGCAGCTTGGTGCGCAGCTGTTTAGGATAGATAGGGGAGGCGACATTACCTATCACGGACCTGGTCAGTTGGTTTGTTACCCTATTATAGATTTGGAATTTTTCAAAATGGGTGTAAAAGCTTATGTCGATTTTCTTGAAGAGTCAGTTATTAGGGTGCTTTCCCAATATTCCATTATAGCGTCGAGGAAGGCTGGAGCAACGGGAGTTTGGCTCGACGTAGGAAGTGTCGGAGCGCGAAAAATATGCGCTATAGGAGTGAAAGTCAGTAGGGGAGTGACCATGCATGGTCTGGCTCTAAACGTCAACACCGACAATTCCTATTTTCAGCATATCAATCCTTGTGGCTTCAACAGCAACGGCGTTACATCGATGGAGAAGGAGCTTGGCAGGGTAGTGTCAATGGAAGAAGTCACGGACAGTATGAAGCAAGAGTTTCGTATGATATTAGAGTAGTGAAGATTTAATATTTTTCATTATTAATTTTTATTCTTCATGTATATCATCATCCTGCAATTCGTAACGGTGCGGGGGTGGTGGTGTATCTTTTCCCGTCATTGCGAGCGTAGCGTGGCAATCTGCTCTTTGTTGTAGGAGATTGCTTCGTCGCCAGCTCCTCGCAATGACGTTCTTGTATTCAGCTCTTATCATCATCCAATTATCTTACGGGGAATGTTGGAATCTTCTTGCTACGAAGATATCGGGACTACGTCCCTAAACTTCACCAACAACTAACAACTAGAAACTAACAACTGACGGCTAAACCCTAAACAATTAAACTTTAAACAAGGCTGTTCCCCTCCTTATTTTCACGTAGGGAATTAAGCTCAATAGAAACTTAGAACGCTATTATCCACACCCTCAGGTTTTTCAGAACCTAGAAGGCTCGAAATTCCCTCTCTGGCAGTAAAAATCATCAAAAGATTTGCATTATTTAATTTTTTGCTATAAGTTTACCGCTTGAACAGTAAAAATCATGTCAGACATTGATAATCTATCTATAATAATACGCAAACACCGTAAGTTTGCAGGGCTTAGTCAGTTGCAGTTAGCAGATATGGCAGGAGTAGGCAAAACCGTAGTGTTTGATATTGAAAAAGGAAAGGAAACTGTTAAACTTAGCACCTTACTCAAGGTTCTGAACGTTCTGAATATAAAAATAGGGCTAACAAGCCCGGCAATGGACAAAATTTTAGACAATGAGAACAGCTAGAGTATTTGTTGACGGGTTGGAAGCTGGAGTTCTGCAAGAGATAGAGTTCGGTAGTCGTTATGCTTTTGAATACTTGAAGGGCTATGATGGTCAACAAGTATCTGTCCGAATGCCAACATCCCAAAGCAGGTATCTTTACAATAAATTTCCTCCTTTTTTTGAGGGAGTGCTACCCGAAGGCTACCAGTTGGATAGCATACTGAGGAGCAAGAAGATAGACAGAAACGATTTGTTTTCTCTATTGATGGTGGTGGGTGATGACCTTGTAGGTAACATAACAGTTAAAGAAATAATGGGATGAACAGGTGTCAGATTACTTATGAATATCTGCAAGAAGGTTCTTATAGCGATGAGGGACTGAGGCGTTTGTCTCCCAAGCTGATGGACTTACTTCCCCTTGAATATTCTGCCGAAGAGTTGAGAATTGAGGCAGCAAACAGAGCAAGCAAAATGTCCATACAAGGTGTGCAGCCCAAGTTGGTGGCAAATCTGATTGTAAATATGTCAAAGTTTGAAATAGTAGACAAATATGGCAGATACATACTGAAACCTCAGCATTCTACTTTCTCACAACTGCCAGAGAACGAAGATCTCACAATGCATTTGGCAAAACTCGCAGGAATAGAAGTTCCCACACACGGATTAATACGAGGGAAAGACAACAAACTCACATACTTTATTCAACGTTTCGACCGAATTGGGAATAATAAAAAAGTAGCTGTCGAAGACTTCTCGCAAGTGGCGGGCTTGAGTAGAGACACCAAGTACAACTACTCTATGGAGAAACTTGTTGCACTGATTGATGAGGTTTGTACATTTCCGTCATTGGAAAAAGCAAGACTATTTCGCAGAGTGGTGTTCAACTTCCTTGTGGGTAATGAGGATATGCACCTAAAGAACTATTCGATTATCAACAAAAAAGGCAAGATAGAGCTTTCGCCTGCTTATGACTTTTTAAACTCTACAATTGTTCTTAGCGGTGAAGTCGAAGAAATTGCACTAACACTAAAAGGTAAAAAAAGCGATATCAAACGAGACGACATAATCGACTACTTTGGACAAGAACGTTGCGGACTAACGCCCAAAACCGTAGATTCTATCTTGAATGATATAGATGTAGCCATTCCAGAATGGTACGACTTTATAGACAATAGTTTCTTATCTGAAGATATGAAGGAGAAGTATGAAAAGCTACTGAAAGACCGAATAGCCTTGCTTATGTTATAGAATAAGAACGAAAAGAAATTACTATTCAGCCAAAAGAGTTACTCTATCTCTTCACATCCACAAAAACGGTTTCCAAGCCCTCCGATTTGATGGAAATGAAATTCTCCTTTCCGTTCTTTTTCAGCTGCACTCTGGCTCTGCCGTTGTATACCTGCACTTTCTTTGATGCTGTGGAAGTTCCTTTGTTTACAATTAGGTAGCCGTCGCCGATAGAGGCAAACTCAACATATTTTCTCGACTCCAAGCACACAATGCCCTTTTCGTCCTGTAGTTCTACCTCAATCCATGCCGATTCTGCATTTTCGCTTATCACTCTTGCTTTGATTTGGGCTTCCTCCCCAAATGGGCGAGTTTCGTAGTCGAAAGTAATTTTATCTTCGATTACTCCTTTAGAGCCTTTCGCAACAGCTCGGGCTTCCACCACATTTTTCCCTTGTTGCAGTTTTGTATTCCAGCGTAGTCCTGCAGCGGGAAAGTCTTGGGAGTTACGTTTTTTCACTCCTAGGCTCTTGCCGTTTAGAAACAGCTCTACCTCAGTACAATTAGAATAAACCTTTATTATTTTCTGCTCGTCAGCCTTGCCCCATCGAGTTTCCCACGAGTGCCCGTAGATATGCACCATCGGCTCTTCTGTCCAGTATGATTTAAAAACGTAAAACGACTCCTTCGGGGTTAAATCACGCTCTACAACTCCTTTTTGGTTCATGTATGGCACTGGGTTTTCGGGACGTA
>JBKEAJ010000010.1:0-5865 GCA_047972135.1 Bacteroidales bacterium
AAATAAATTGTCACTGTGGAAGTTTTTCGACAGATAAAACGGAAGAAATTTGTAGGGAATTCTCAAGTGAGCTGTCTATTTGTTAGGGATATAAACGGCATATTTATCGGGAAATATTTTTGATATTGTATTGTTTAGTCGCTTCTTGGTATTTGATGATTTTATATTTACTGGTATTTTGTTGAATCCCGTATTTTGACCTTATCTACTTGATCCTCAATACTTAGTCCATTCATATAGCTGTCGTAGATAAAGTCTTGTATCTTATTGTTCCACATCCCCTTATTGCCCCAATAATGACCAATTTCATTTTCTGCAGCTATTAATCTCACTCCTGCCCCCATTGCAACAGAAAAGGCAAATTGCTCTATAAGTCTAGGAGTAACTTTCTCGGCACACATGCTGTCGCATATATCAAGTGCTAAGTCCAGCTTGTCTATGTTTTTGTGCGATACAGCTACAACTCCAGCATTCCACATACATGTATCCTTGTTAATAGTTACTCCTGCGTAATCACAATTCTTAACTTGACTCCACATTTTTCGTTCAGTCTTTGATGCTAGCTTGTTAAGTTTACCCTCGTTTGTGTGCATCAGATTAATTCCCTCATCAAGGCAAGATTTAATCCTGTCAAGACTCTCAAACAAAAAAGTGTCTGAATCAAGGTGCAATATTGAGTCCCCACTATATTCAGAAGCTATTAGTTGGAGAGATTTAATCTTTACTCTCCAAAAGAATTGATATTCACCTTTCCACTCAATAAGTTTCTCTTCATTAATGCCTATTACAGTTATTCTCGCTGATAAGAAAGTAAACTTCTCTGGGTGGTGCTTACTACCGCTACCTTATCATTGTCATCAGTTTGAGATAAAAACGAAAGAATCGAAAAAATTGCCTGGCAGTAATTTGAATTGTCCGTTCCAAAAACTAAATATGCGATAACCAGTATCCTTGTTAGATGTGGACAAAGTTATAAAAAACTCTGTAATTGGCTTGATAAATTGGATAATTGTGAGTAAATCAATTATTTTTGTCATAATAATTGAAGATATGATTTACATACTGATTCTTATATTTGCTGTTGTCGTGTTTATTATAATCTATCTCAGATTGTATTTACACCTATGTCCAAGAAAACGCTTGTTGGTATTGATGTACCATCATGTGCTGCCCCAAGCCGATAAAAACTTAACCGTATCTGTCGAAGAATTGGACAAACAGTTCAAATATTTGAAAGAGAGTGAATACAATGCCTTGTTTTTCAGGGAGCTTGAGGAGAATAAATCTCTGAAAAAGAAAATAATACTCACTTTTGATGATGGATATAGGGATAATAAGAAGTATCTCATACCTCTTCTGAAAAAATACGACCTAAAGGCTACTATCTTTTTACCGACAGCTCAGTTGGAAGCCGACGATGATAAAATGAGTTTTGAGGAGCTACAAATGCTTGATACTAAATGCATAGAGTTTGCCCTGCATTCTCATTCTCATCAAAATTTCCGTAGCATTTCGCTCAATGAAGTAGACGAGGATATTGAGACAAACATCAGGAGTATGGAGAATAGTGGTCTGCCATACAGTAAAGTATTGGCGTATCCCTTTGGGAAGTATCCAAAGGAAAATAATCGGCAATTTTCTGATATACTCGAAAAACATAAGATTTCTTGTGCCTTACGGATTGGAAATAAGATAGACTCGTATCCTTTCAAAAATAAATATGAAGTTCATCGTATTGATATTAAAGGGTGCGACAGTATAAGGACATTCAAACTCAAACTCTTTTTTGGGAAATTGAAGTTTTAGAACTGCTACTTCTCCAATTCTACCATTGCACCTTTTAATACAAAACGACCGCTTAGTGTACTGGTTGTTTCTGAGTCGCAGTGTCCTGTAAATCCGGACTGTTCTCCGCCAACAGAAAGCGTAAACCAGCCAGGCTCTACCACCCGTTTGTCTTTATCGTTTATCAGCGACAGTTGACGCTGGCTGAGATTGAAACCCACTGTCTTTGTCTCTCCTCGTTTAAGATGTATGCGCTCAAAGCCTTCAAGCTGACGTATGGGACGTGCTGTGCTTGCTTCTTCATCTGTAATATATAGCTGTACAACTTCGTCGCCGTCCATAGCTCCAACATTGCTCACGTCGACTGATATGCTTACATCCCCGTCAGTCGTATTGTTTTCCGAAATTTTCAGATTGGAATATTCAAATTTGGTGTAGCTCATACCAAACCCAAAAGGGAAAAGAGGCTCTTGGGTGAAGTAGCGGTAAGTGCGACCCTGCATATCATAATCCTCAAATGGCGGAAGTTGGTCAACCGATTTATAATATGTTACAGGAAGCCTTCCTGCTGGATTATAATCACCAAAAAGTACATCCGCAACGGCGTTGCCACCTTGCTGACCAGGATAACCTGCTGTTAGGATTGCAGGGACATTATCCGCTGCCCAATTTATAGACAAGGCGCTGCCGTTAATCAATACCAAAGCTACGGGCTTGCCCACGGCCACAATAGCTTTCATCAATTCTATTTGGCTTTTCGGAAGGTCTAAGGATGTACGGTCGCCTCCTGCAAAACCTTCAATTTTTACTTTCATTTCCTCTCCTTCCATACGTTCGTTCAGCCCCAGAACAAGAACGACGGCATCGGATTTCTTTGCTGCCTCAACGGCGTTTTGCAACATGTTGCTTTGTGGTATTGCCCATAAAAGACGAGCCGTAGCATCGCCGTAATAATTTTGATATTTAATTTCCAACTTGTACTGCTCGCCTGCCACCATGTCTACCGTATGTTGCCTTATCTGAGCATGGTGCTCGTTGTTTCCTCCTATTTCTTTGTCGTCGCCAATTTTGATTGTCATAAATGGTTTTCCCCAATCACTAAAGTAGTATCTGCCTGTTTGGGGAGCTGTTATATAGCCTGTCCACCTAATGCTGAATAGCCCTGTTTCGAGTCGTGGGTCGGGAGTGCCGATGTCCCATACAAAATCAACATTATCATCGGTTTGAGTAAATAGTGGCTTACCTTCCCAATTGATATTATCAAAATATTCCCCTTTCAATCCTTGCTTTCCGTCAGGAGTTTGCAGATATATTGAAGGTATTGCTTCCATCTGCGGCACTCCCTCAGCCAAGTTGCAGCCTTGAGCATAGAGAATATCAGCTTGTGGAGATAGTTTATTTTGGATTCCCTTCAACACTGTAACAGGGTGACTCGGAACCCCATTGTAGTTGCCCCACAGAGACTGAACATCGTTGGCATTTGGTCCGATGACGGCAACTGTTTTCAAGGTCTTGGGAAAGGGAAGTGTCTTGTTTTTGTTCTTTAATAGCACGATACTCTCCTGTGCTGCCCGACGTGCAATACGGTCGTGGGCTGGGCTGTCATTGACGGAAAAAGGTATGCGGGAATATGCAACTTCTGCCTCAGAATCGAACATCCCAAGCCTAAAACGAGCTTCCAGTAAGCGTTTCACTACAACGTCAATGTCTTTCTCACTTATCAAACCTTTTTCAACAGCTTCATCAAGAGATTTGTAGGAAACTCCACAGTTCAAATCACAGCCCTCTTTTACTGCTAATGCTGATGCAGATGCAGCATCGGGGACAATCTTGTGGAATTGCCAAAAGTCGGCAATTGCCCAACAGTCGGACACAATATAACCCTTGAAGCCCCACTTGTTGCGGAGTATGTCAAACAACTCGTGGTGAGCACAACAAGCTTCGCCCCTGAAACGATTGTAAGCACCCATGACCGAGTAAACACCGCCGTCAACCACCAAATCACGAAATGCAGGTAGGTAGGTCTCATATAAATCTCGCTCGCTCACATCGACGTCAAACTCGTGGCGCAATGGCTCAGGACCCGAATGCACCGCATAGTGCTTTGCTGTTGCTATCACTTTTAGATATTTGTCGTCGTCGCCTTGTAAACCCCTAACAAATGCTGTTCCCATCTGCCCCGTCAGGTAAGGATCTTCACCGTAGGTCTCATGCCCTCGTCCCCATCTAGGGTCGCGGAAGATATTGATATTGGGCGACCAAAAAGTCAGTCCTTGATAAATGCTGTGCTCGCCTTGGCGAACAAACTCATGGTGCTTAGCTCGTGCCTCATCGGATATAACTGTTGCAACATCGAAAAGCAATGCTTTATTCCATGATGCTGCTATCGATATTGATTGAGGAAAGACTGTCGCATAACCAGCCCTCGCAACTCCGTGCAAACACTCATTCCACCAGTTATACTCCGGAATATCCAATCGTTCTATGGCAGGAGAGTTGTAGAGAGTTTGAGATATTTTCTCATCTAAGCTCAATCGAGACAGTAAATCTTCTACACGCTCATCTACGGAAAGACGTGAATTTTGAAAAGGATACTTATCTTGTGCATGTAAGCTCGTTAGGATAAGTACTCCAAAAAATAAAATGGTATATATCTTTTTCATGTGTTCCTAATTTCGCAATAAGCTATAGGCTTTATGCTTTTGCTGTTTTTAATTATCCAACTAAAATAATCAACCACGATTTTCCCAAATTAGCTATGCCAAAGTTGCTGATTGAGGTCTTGGGAAGATTGTTTTTGAAATTCCACTCCGAGTTAAACTGCTCTATCAGCTTGTCGGGGTCGTAATCACCTTTCCCAAAATATATCAATACTGTTTTATACTTGCCATAGCCCGCATCTTGTAAGGCTTTGTCAACAATACTCCGTTCCGCCTGCTTTTCGCTGTCATGCTGCAAGCATTGTGCAGCCACTTCGTTGATTACTGCTGAATTTTGAAGCTCCGTTTTGCCTAATTTTTTGAAAAGTCCCTCAATTGCCATGTAATCAATGTCGGACGATGTATCGGGATTATAAGGCTTTGCCAAAACCATAGTCCAATAATCTCCCGTGCGGCTTACGTCTATTGAGTTGAACCTACTGTCCATCATGTTTTTGCAGTGCCCCGGACTATTTCTCCATGCATCTATTACTGCAGGAATGCTTAAATTCCCCTTGGCCACATTTTCTCCGATGCTTAGGTATTTATAATCGAAAAGTTCTGCGCGTTGTGCAGGAGTCGTTCCGTTTCTTCCTTCGTGGCTTAGGGTGTTTATCTCTGCCATATAGTCCGACTGGTAGCGGGCAACTTCCACCAACGAATCGTCCCATACAACTTGCTCCACTGCTGGCATCTTATCAGTCCCACACTTGCAAGCCTCACTTCTAAGCTCGTTCATCAGCTTCACTACCAGCTCCTTGTCTATCTTGTCTTGGGCATTTATAGAATGAACAGTAAAACCATATATAGCAAGTATTAGTATTATATATTTAATCATCGAAATCAATTCCTTTTTTATCTTTTCCCAACGGTTGAATTTGCAGTCTTCAACTTCTTTGTTATGAGTTTTTGAGCTTTACGCATCTTTTATTTTAATCTCTATACAATTAAACCTTAAACAATTCAACTCTAAACAATTCTGTTTGTGTATTTTGGCTGAATAGTTATATTTACCTCATAGAAATTATTTCCTCTCCAACACTATGCCTGTCCTGCTTGGAAGATAAAGCATCAAATAACCATGCTCGTTGGTATGATAGTCAATGCTGTCGTCTATCCTGCCGTGTCCGCCAAATTTTGGAGAGTCGCTGTTTAGCTCAATACGATATTTACCCTGCTGTGCATAGATTCCATAATCGGGGTATGAATTATTAGGACTGAAATTAAATATAAACAACGACAAACCTCGACTGATAACCATGATTTGGTCGGTCTCATGTCCAAATTCCCAATTAATTTCAAACTCTGCAAGCATATCCCTTTTTCTGAGAAAAGATATCATCGCATTGTCAAATTTCAATAAGTATTCAAAGCGCAATTC
>JBKEAJ010000137.1:0-59949 GCA_047972135.1 Bacteroidales bacterium
ACGGAAATGCTTATACTTCCTCAACAACTGACGGAAGGAGCTTATTCTTCTACGGCTACAATCAGTATTTGATTGATTCTCCTTCTCACAACACAAAAGAAGTGTATACTTTCACATTTACACCTGCTGCATCTGAGGCAGGATGTGTAGACACTACTAAGAAAGCTGTTGTTAAAATAATAATTGGAGCTGAATTGACCAATTTATAAGATTAATTTATCTCCCTCTCTTTTTGGGAGGGAGGTATATTAAAAAAAAATAGAGGAAGCAGAGGATATTTATTTGATGGGAAAAAAGTATTTAGACTAAACTGAACAGGGAGAAGGAAGTTTTGAATTGAAAGTTATATACGATTGGGAACGTAAAAAAAATATACAAGATAGGGAGAAGTCTTGAACGATATATAGATTGAAAAGAAACAAGAATGAATCATCTCATAGAGGTGGCTTAGATAAAAATGAAATATTATGAGAATTAAAGGATTGATACTAGGACTGATATTGCTCGCAATGTCTGCTGTAGCTTATTCGCAAGCGGTCTACGTATTAGACACGACTGTGTACGCATGCGAGGATCAGCATGAGCCAATTAATTTGGTTAAAAGTACGGGGATGCAGTTAACCCCCAACTCAGGTTTTTGGGTGAGAGTCACTCCGGGGTCTCATACGAATAATAATATACCGATAGAAGCAGACACTATCATAGAAGAGAACGTATCTCCCATCTTCACTTTGGAGGATAAAGCAGCAGGGCGATATGAATTTATTTATGTTGCTACGGCAACGCAATTTTGTGGAATTAACCGCGATGATTTCATCAGAGTAATAGTAGATGTATTGCCGAGTGCAGAGACCATAGACAGATTTGCTTGTGGCGGCGTACTTATTCAGCTTGATGACATACTAAAAGCAGAGGGCTTCGAACAATCGGAGATTGAGAACACTAAGTGGGTAGTACTAAACTCCACTATGGATCCCATTTTCCCTTTCGACCAGAGTCTTGATACAATAAATAGGACCTACAACACAGCAGGGAGGGAAGACCAAGAGGTATTTTTCTCTTACACTGTTGGGCGTACGAAGGTGAAATGTAACGACGGCTATTTAGTATTAAAGGTTGGAAGTCAGTACAATCAGGATTTGCTTCCCGATTCGGTTTATAAACTTACGTGTATGGGCAACTTGGCAACACCAAGCGATTTAAATCTAAATAGTGTGATGGGTATCTCGCAGGGAGTTTATAACGGGACATGGACAGTAGTTTCATCGTCGAGCTCACTAATAAATTCTAGTGATGTTACGATAGATGCAGATGGATTTGTGTCGGTAAGTGGTAGTTCCAAACCTTTCCCACAAGTTGGAGAGTTTGTATTTAAATACACCTATAAGACGGAGTTCTGTACAGGTGGCACTACTGATGTAACATCTGTATTGACACTTACTATTAAGGAAGATTTGACAGCTGATTTTGTAGGCACAGATACAGTTTTTTGTGAGGATTACGGCACGGTTGATTTATATTCTCTGATAAACAATATTTACTTGCCACCATCGGCAGGAACATGGGATGTTTATTTCAACGGCACCTTGATACAAGATTCACACTTAATACCTTTCGATATCAACAATGGGGTTTTATACACACCGTTGGCAGATGTAGGTACTTACACATTCAAATATTTTGTATCGCAGGCAGCACAAGGCTTATGTGGTTTGGCAGGCACAAATGTAGAGTTTGCGGTGAATATCACAGAGGCAACGGAAATTATGGATGCAGCACGTCAGATGTGTGCCACGTCTTCGCAGACAATCAACTTATATAATGTGTTCAACGAGCATATCAACCCCAATAATTGGGAAATTTATTACAGTGGAACCATGATACCTATGGCAGATGCTGTGGCATATAGTCCCTCGGGGCATTCATTAATTGCAGGTCAATCACACCTGTTCAACTATAGATATTCGGGCAGTGCCGCAGGTCATTGTGGTGTCGACACAGCCAATTTCTATTTGACCTTGCGCAATGACAACTTGGACATTGCCAATCAAAATAGATATTTCTGTCACTACATAGGAGCAGATGAGATAAATATAGCAGAGATATTGGGAGTAATAGGTATTGACGGAGAGTGGCAAGTTCAAAATAATGTATTGAACAATACGTTCACCGTAGATGCTTCAGGCAATGAGATAACACTGACAGGAACAACAGTTACCGAGAATACAGGTTTGTTCTTCAAAGGGAAGCAACAATATGATGCCGATGTTCTTAGTAGTGGTGTAGTTGGTGATAAGACATATGTATTTACATTTACTCCTAATTCTAGGAATTCATGTATATCGGATACAAGTCCGAAGACTGTGACAATAACAATAGGCGAGGACATCACACAGTAATTGTAACAGTATAGAAAAAGTAGAATTAGGAAGAAAAAAAATAACTTATGAGATTTTTTTATAGGATATTGAGATTATGTTTACTGGCTTGCGTGCTGATAGCATCGTTTGCTGGTGCAAAAGCGCAGGGTATCGGTGCCGGCGAGAGGTACATCTACGATACAGCGTTTTGTATAAGCGAAGCATTTCCAATCAACCTTAATACCATTTCGGAGAAGCAATTACCTCCGCGAGCTGGTATGTGGGTAGATGCTGGTACAGGGAATGAGGTTACCAATATCTTTGATCCTGATGGCAAGTCAGCAGGAAGATATGAGTATTATTTCTTTCCGTCGAAAACGGTCTGTGGCTTATACCCTGGGGATACAGTGAGTGTAATAATCGACTTATTTCCAAGTGAAGCACTTAGGGATTTTGTATTCTCAATTTGTGAACCAACGGTTAAGAACTTGTGGTCAACCATAACATCAGTTCCTATAGACAGTAGTTATATAGTATGGTATGACAAAGACAACAACAAACTTTCGGCATCCGAAGTTCTCGCAGCTATTGTTGGACATGAAGACGTGACTTCTTACTACTATAAGGTAGACCATAGTAATATCTGTATTCAAGATTCTGGTTTTGTGTACTTTAATTTAGATTCTATACCTTATGATTTAGGCAATACAAAAACGAATGTAATTACGTATTGTACAGATAATCTTCCTGACCTTGTGAATTTGAATAATGTTATAGGAGGAGTTGCAGAGAAATGGGAATTAAAAGACTATGCACTACAAACTCCTGCATTGCAAGATTTAGTAGACTCCCTATTACACAATGACGATGGGACTTTCCATTTGAAGGGGGTTCTTTCTACCCTCTTTAGGGAGTTTGAGTTTGTAGCAACAAGCACAACATCTACCTGTGATGCGGGTGCTCACAATAAGGTTAAACTTGTTATTAATGATGCTGCCACCAGTTTTGATGTACAAGGAGGTGATACGCTTGTTATATGTAATACCGATATTAACAAGGTTTACGACCTGAATAGGTATATAACTATTAATTTACCTGTATATGATGTAAGGTGGACCTCCGACGATGTTGCAGCACAGTCATTCCTTGATACATTGGGAGTTATTGACGCAAGGAACTTGTCGGCAGGATTTTACAAGTTTACAGCAACATATACCAAAGATACGTCTGCTTGTGGTATTGATTCGGGAGCACAGGCTGACATATACCTACTTATAGAAGACAAGTTGGAATTTGGAACAACAGACTTGCAAGCGTCAGTGTGTTATGGCTCAAGTATAAGTCTTAATGCTTTGATGCCAACTCAGTTGAATGTATTCGATATTGAGTATTCCTTGGTGAATCCTGTAGATTCAACATTGACATTGCTAAGCAGGTCAGAAGTTTTGGATTTTAGTCCATCCAATTATCCTTCAGTTATAAGTGACACCGCTGATGCAAATTACAAGATACTATACACAATAAGCAACAATACATGTGTAGACACTGTATATCATGATACTATTTTCCTACATGTAGTTACAGGTAGCGAGCCTGACAGTTTGACCGACAAGGCAATATATGCATGTTATACAAGTGCAGACCAATTGCGCCTACAGAATGTCTTGGGCTTCCACGGTAAAGGGACATGGGCAAGCACTGGTCAAGTAGCTTATTTTGACGATAGTACGGGTATATTCTACGCAAAAACACAATATTTGGCAGATTATACCAACGGAGGTGAGGGAGTATATGAGTTTACATTCACTCCGGATGCTTCAAATTCATGTTTGGCAAGTACAAATTCGGCGAAGGTTACCGTAACATTGACCGACGACTTGGGCACTTCGGTTCCTGCCGAAAATTATAGTGTTATAGATACTATTTGGAATGAGGATAGGCATCCTGTCGATTTGATAGATTATTTGGAATTGAGTTCTCTTGAAGGATATTGGACTCTCGACAGTTTAAATCTATCAGGTTCTACTGTTATAGATTTAGAGGATACTCAGAGATATCCTGTAGGCAAGTACACATATACCTATGTAGTTCCTGCCAATGGAGAGCATTGTGTGCAAGACACGACATACTTCAATGTAACCTTGGTAGTTTACGGATTACCGTTGAATGTGGTAGATTCTTTATTGCCGATTACATGTCATACCGAGGATAACGGAGGTATAAGCATAGCAGTTATTGAAGGCTCTAAACCATATAAAATGTGGTTGACACAAAATGGAACAGATTCTCTTAATAATACTGTGATAGACACAATATTCTACGGAGAGTATGCAGCAGAGTTCGATACTACTTTCGTTTCATTAGAGGGAGTATATGATGTTCTTATAACAGACTTTGCCAACGACTCCTTTGCTCAGAGATATGAAATAATAAGACCAGATCTTATCACGGTTAATGAGATCGCCTTGCATAATGTAACCAGCAACAGGAGAAACAATGGTGTTCTTGAGTTGAGAATAAGTGGAGGTATAGATCCTTACTATGCAATAGTTGTAGGCAACTGCGACCCGATACTAGATACATGTTATAACTTTGTGACAGATTCAGTGATATGGTCATCGGTAGATTCTACTCAGCGATACTTCTTGAGTTATGATTCACTACCTGCGGGCGACTACCATATTTACGTGATGGATTCATCGAGGTACTACTATTATGCTAACGACGATTCAGTAACCATTAACTTGGCAAATCTTGATGCAGGAGTTTGTGCGATAGATACATTCTTCACTCTTGATAATGATCCTCTGATATTAGATTGTCCTGATACATTGAGAGTTTATGGAAATAAAGATTGTCAGTTTACAGTACCGAACGTTAAGGCACTAGTAGAGATGAGTGGAGGCTCTGAGGATTATGACATTACCGTCTTAGTTCAAGATCCTGAAACGGGTGAATATATTAGAGATATTTTACCAAGTGATATTGACAAGTACTATATTGTGAAAGTATTTGCGGTAGCACCGGATGCTAGTGGAGCAACCGATACAAGTGGAGTAGCGATACTCGACACCTTGGATGATTGTCAGGTTGTACTAGAGGTAACTTGCCGAGAAGATCTTAAGGTTGGACAGTTAGTTACGCCAAACAACGATGGCAACAACGACACTTGGTTAATACAAGGTCTTGAGAATTATCCGAACCATAGTGTACGCGTGTATGGCAGATGGGGAGATATGGTATTCGAAGCGACACACTATGCCAACGATTGGGCAGCAGATTGTAGGACATCGAACTGTATGGGTAACGGAACACTTCCTGCAGGTACATACTTCTGGGTAATAGATTTAGGATCTGAAGGAAACGGTGAAATAATTAACGGCTTCTTAGAAGTAGTTTACTAATTGATTGAAATATAACAATGATGATATATTTAAAGAAATTAAGGTTGTACATAATGTTAGGAGTGATTTCGCTCCTAACATTCAATGAGGCATTTGCACAACAAAAGGTTCAGAATACGATGTACCTTTTCAATCCTCTTTCGTATAACCCTGCATATGCAGGAACAAATGAGGAGATGGCAGCATCTGCAGTGTTTAGAAATCAATGGACAAAAATGGATGGAGCGCCCATCACGGGATTTTTGACACTGGAGTCGCCCATATGGAAAAACTTATCATTGGGTGTCAATGCAGAGTACGACCAGATAGGGGCAAGAACGAATGCTGGCGGGGCAGTGGACTTGGCAGCAAAGGTAAAGCTCAATCAGCAAGGTCAGTTTCTCTCAATGGGGATTAAGCTGGGAATTACTAATGTTAACTTCGACAATTCAAAATTTGACAATGTTCTCAATCCAGGAGAATCCTTGAATAAGTCGTGGTCTAGGACAAATTTCAATTTTGATGTCGGCTTATATTGGTACAGCGAGAATTATTATTTGGGGATATCCACATTATCATTGTTGGAGAACCCTCTGGGTATTGATGACACGGAGAAGTCAGTATATAAAAGTCAGATGCATTTTTATAATTTTGGGGCTTATTACTGGGATATATCTCGAAATGTAGCGGTGAAGCCCTCATATATGTTGAAGTATGTTGAGAATGCACCGATATCCTTTGACGTGAATGCAAGTTTTCTTTTGTACCATTTAGCATGGGTAGGAGCCAATTATAGATATAATAATACCATTGGTTTACATTTGATTATGAATATCTCGCCAAACTTAGAGTTAGGCTATGCGTATGAGTTTGCAATGGGCAAGGACAGTCAGAGTTTTGGGGGCACACACGAGGTAATGTTAAGATATAGGTATAAGAAAAGTATTAAATTTAGAACACCACGTCGTTTCTAATATTGGAGATGATATGGCAACAGAAGATTATTTAATGTCGTACAAAATAAATTTATAATGAAACTGAGAGCGAAAATATTACTTATTCTAATATTATTTGTTGGAGCAACGTCATGTTTGCAAGCACAGAGTAGTACTCAAGCAGAGAGATATTGGAATGACCTTGCTTACTTGAAAGCTTCGGATGCTTATGCAAAACTTCTAAAGAAGGATCCTAAGAATGTTTTGTATCTGAAGCGGGCTGCTAATTCTTTCTATGAAATAGGGAACTACAAGAGTGCTTCTAGGTTTTTTGCATCTTTAGAGAAGAGTGGAGGTTTGGAGGGTGATGATGTTTTCACATATTTCCAGATTTTGTTGATGCAAAATGAGGACGATGAAGCTAAGCGAGTATTGGATAATAATATCATGAATGCGTCCAACTCAGAGCTATATTCGGTATTGAATACCTGGCAGCAAAATTTTGCACAGCGTGAGGATTTGAAGAACGGGGTGTATAATATTGAGGTTCAGCCAGTGGGAATAAACTCGAAGCAGGCAGATTTTGCTCCTACATTTTACGGTAATGGCATTGTATTTACGTCCAGTAGAGTAAATCCGGGTTCTAAGGGTGGAGTTTTCGCATGGGATGGTACCTCTTTTTTGGATTTGTATTATGCACAGATGAACAATAATGGAGATTTAACCAAGCCTCAGCCTTTTGACGATGATGTAAATACGGAATATCACGATGGACCTGTTGCATTTGCCGACAATGGACAGACGATGTACTTATCGCGTAGTTTTTTTAAGGAAGAGAGCGATAAGAAGATAAAAGGTGACAAGGAGGGAGTGGTAAACACAAAAATCCAGATTGTAAGTAAAGACAATAATGGGAAATGGTTGAAAATAACAGAGTTTCCTTATAATAATCCTGAGTTTATGATAGCCCATGCGGCTGTTTCTGCTGATGGACATACACTAGTATATGCGTCAAATGAGGACGGGGGATATGGAAAGAGTGATTTATATGTATGTACGGGAGATGAGTTTGGTTGGTCAGAGCCTGTGAATCTAGGAAGTTATATAAATACAGCAGGGGAGGAGGTATTTCCATCCATTAACAGTGACGGTGATTTGTTCTTTTCATCAAATGGTCTACTAGGACTGGGTGGATTGGACGTGTTTTTAGTACCTGGCTTTTTGGATGGAGGCAGGGATGTAATAAATTTGGGTACACCTGTAAACTCTGCATATGATGATTTTGGAGTTGTTTATGATTTTAACAAGGGAATAGGTTTCTTTAGCTCTAACCGTGAGGGAGGAGTAGGGAGCGATGATATTTATTCTTTCCAGATTAAGGCTAGCAAATTTAACGTATTGGTCTATGATTGTGAGTCAAGCGAAGATAATCCGGATGTTATACCAGGAGCAGCAGTTGTTGTATCTAATCTAGCTGGAGATCTTATTGCCGAGACTAACTCAAATGAGGAGGGAATATCAGAAGTGACATTAGCATCGGAAGATGTGAGCATCACTGTTCAGGCTGATGGTTATGATGAAACAAGGATAGAAGTCCCACAAGCTGACTTTCAGAACTATACTGAAAGTCCACTTTACATAAAGTTGTGTAAAACACCACCACCACCACCACCAGTACCAGATACTATAGATGCTGATGCTGATTTGTTAGCAAATTATGAAAAGAATTTGCCTACGAATTTGAATATCAATTTTGATTTAGATAGTTGGGATATAACAGCAGAGGCAGCTTATAAATTAGATCAGGTCTTTAACATTATGATGAGTGAGAAATTTAGTAAGACCAAAGCATCGTTGGCAGCTCATACTGACTCCAGAGGACAGGATGAGTATAACGAGTGGTTATCATGGAAACGCGCATGGTCGACCATCAAATATTTGATGATAAAAGGAGTTACTTACGATCGTCTATATGGAATTGGTTATGGAGAAAGGCGAATCAAGAATCAGTGTGGCAACGGTGTTAGATGTTCGGATGCCGACCACCGAGTTAATAGACGAGTAGAGGTAACAAACTTGAAGGACGATAGTCCCGAGATTTCTATGCTCAGTTTGTGTATGAGTCCCTTCGAGAATCCTCCGTCTTACTTTACCATTGAGGTGTTGACCTATGGCAGGATGGTAGGTTCAAAATCAACAGACAAAGAAAATTTGGGGCATGCGTTTTATATTAAACAAGGTAACAAGTATCACCATATGATAGGACATTTCAAGACTTATGATGATGCGGCAAAATTTATGAATATGTTAGGCTTTAAGTCTCCTAAGATACGTTTCATACAGAACGGCCGCATAATGTAGAAGACAAAAGTCTAAATAGTTTTGATAAGAGAAAGGATGTGAGGTAATATTTATTACCTCACTTTTTTTGATATATGGTATATATGAATTAATTTTGGGATAATAAAAGACAGTAACAATGAGTGATTTATTGGAAAAGGTATTGACTAAAGCAGAGTCATGGAGGTCTGAAGTATATGATTCAGATACTAGAGCACAGGTTGAAAAGCTAATAAACTCGGAAGATAAGACGGTTTTGATAGATGCTTTTTATAAGGATTTAGCCTTTGGCACCGGCGGACTACGAGGTGTTATGGGAGTAGGAAGCAACAGAATGAATATTTATACTGTTGGAGCAGCAACACAAGGTTTGTGTAATTATTTAAAGAAGTCGTTTAGTGGGAATATCAAGGTTGGTATAGCTTTCGATTGTAGGAACAACAGTTCTCTCTTTGCCCGCAAGTGTGCAGAGATATTTAGTGCCAACGGCATAGAGGCATTGCTTTTTGAGTCTTTACGCCCCACACCGGAGCTTTCGTTTTTGATACGAGAGTATGGCTGTCAGAGTGGTATTGTTATCACGGCGTCTCATAATCCCAAAGAGTACAATGGTTATAAGGTTTATTGGGAGGATGGAGCGCAGGTGGTCAGCCCGCACGATAAGAATATTATTGAAGAAGTGGGTAAAGTATCTCCTGATGCTATTAATTTTAAATTTGACGAGTCTCTTATAACGGTAGTGGGAGAGGATGTAGACGCAAAGTTTATAGCGGCATCGCAGAAGGTTTCCATCAATCCGGAAATAATATCTAAGCATAAGGATTTAAAGATTGTGTATACTCCCATTCATGGTACTGGAGTTCATCTGATACCGAGGGCACTTCGGGCTTATGGATTTGAGAATGTTTATGGTGTTGATGCACAGAATGTTGTCAGTGGAGATTTTCCAACCGTAGAATCTCCCAATCCCGAAGAAGTTTCGGCGATGCAGATGGCTCTGGATAGAGGCAAGGAGGTTGATGCCGATGTAGTAATGGCATCCGACCCTGATGCCGATAGGATTGGTGTAGCCTGTAAGAACGATAAAGGAGAGTTTGTCATTCTCAATGGCAATCAGACCGTCTTATTGTTTCTTTATTACATAATGCAGCAATATCGGGAGCGTGGGCTATTAAAGGGCAATGAGTTTGTGGTTAAGACTATTGTAACCACCGAGCTTGTTGTAGAATTAGCAAAGAAATTTGGAGTTAAGCTTTTTGATGTTTATACGGGCTTCAAATATATTGCTAAGGTAATACTTCGCAATGAGGGTAAGTTGCAATATATTGGTGGTGGCGAAGAGAGTTTTGGTTTTATGCCTTCTGATTTTGTAAGAGACAAAGATGCGGTTACATCGTGTGCCTTGATGGCAGAGATAACGGCATGGGCAAAAGACAATGGGCAAAGTCTTTTTGATGTGCTGAGGCATATTTATGTAGAAAGCAGCTTTTCTTACGAGCATATGAAATATGTTGTCCGCAAGGGGCAGCAAGGTGAAGAAGAGATTAAGCAGATAATGAATAATCTTCGTAATAATCCACCCTCTGAGATTTGTGGAGATAAGGTTTGCATATTTAAAGATTTTCAAAAACTTGAAGGGCGTAGGTGCTTATCGGGTGAGGTTTATAAATTAGAAGGTTTTGATGAGCCCTCCAATGTACTACAGTTTTTTACTGAAGGAAATACTAAGATAACAGTCCGGCCGTCGGGAACTGAGCCTAAGATAAAGTTTTATTTTGAGCTCGCCGGGGCGTCCTTACATTCGATAGGAGAGTATGGCGACAGGGTAAAACAGGCAGAAGTTAAGATTGATGCAATAATGAAGGAACTAGGTTTGTAGCTTTTAATATATGCAGGCAAAAGAAAAAGGACGATGTACATCGTCCTTTTTCTTTCTGCACGGGAGGAGCGACTCGAACGCCCGACACCTGGTTTTGGAGACCAGTGCTCTACCAACTGAGCTACACCCGTAAATGCGGATGCAAAGTTAATAAAAAGATTTTGAATGCTCGTCAATAATGATAGAAAATATATTTTCTAATTAAGAGTTCCAGATTCGGAATGCTTCTAAGGCTTGTAATTCCAGCATTTTAGCACCATTTTCAATAGTTGAGCCTTGCAATTCGCCATATTTCAGGAATTTAGTTTTTGGGGGATTGTAGACAAGGTCGTATAGTATGTGTTCTTTTCCCAGAAAACCGTATGGTATAGGCGGGCAAGTGTCCATGTCGGGATAAGTGCCTAGTGGTGTACAATTTACAATTACTTTGTGTTCTAATATCACATCTCTGTTAAGGTCATTGTATGTTATTAGGTTTTCACCTTGAAATCGTGAAACGATAGTGCTATTAATAGCCAATGAGTCTAGACCTTTGCCAATTGCCTTTCCAGCACCGCCTGTTCCCAGTATCAGAGCTTTTTTATGTCTTGGTTTTATAAGAGGTTTAATACTTTCCACAAATCCCAAGATGTCGCTATTGTAACCTTCGAGTTTTATTTTGCTCCCTGTTCTCACAATTTTAATAACATTCACAGCTCCTATCGTTCGGGCATTGTCGTCGATTTTGTCCAGCAGAGGCAGTACTTCTTCTTTATATGGAATAGTAATATTTATCCCTACGAGGTTTTTATTTTCCTTAATTATGGGCATTAATTCATTTATACTTTCTATTTCATAGTTTACATATCTGGCATCTATCTTGTTGTTTTCAAAATATTTATTGAAGAACGCCTTTGAGAATGAGTGCGTTAATGAATAACCGACGAGACCGTATAACTCCATTTTATTTATTATCTTTTGATAGTTTGGCACCAATAAATTCGATACTAAATAACAGAATAAAACCTATTAAAGCAAATCCAATTGCCAATAAAATGTGGCTGTCACCATTCATTTCAGCAAATTTTGAAGGGAGGATGTTAGATTGGATGTATGGTATTTCTTCTCCGTGAGAGTTTGTTCTAAACTGCTCGGTAACTTTCCAAGGCCATATTTTGAACAGAGAGCCAAGTAAGAAACCTGTAAGTAGGGCAATAGTTGAGTTGTGGTGTTTTTTGAACAGCCAATTAATGAGTTTTGCAAAGCTCAGCAGACCAATTACAGCACCTAGTCCAAAAACTACGAGAGGCGTGATATTGTGAAGCACTGTCTCCGTATTCATATTTTTTATACCCTCTAGCAGTCCTGAGATATAGGCAAAAATAATTGAGTAAGCACCCATCAGCAGGAGTATGAAAGAGCCGGAGATGCCAGGAAGAATCATTGCACAGATGGCAATCATACCTGCAATAAAGATGAACCATAGGGTGTCGGGGCCATTAGCGGGGGATAGCAGTGAGATGGCGATTGTCAGTAGGCATCCCAATGTTAGGAGGATAATACCTTTGGCATTCCATTTTTTCACTTGTTTGCCCATGTATATAACAGAGGCGATTATTAGTCCGAAGAAAAATGCCCAAAGTAATATTTTTTCCTTTGTTTCCTCGTGATTGTTTACAATTGAGCTTACTAGGTCGGCAAGAGTGATAAAGCTGAAAGCGATACCCAGTCCTAGTGGCAGAATAAATCCACCGTTTATGTTTTTCCAGAATTGTTTTAATTTTAGAGATAGCAGCAATTTCAGGTTTTTGGTGTTAAAGGAGTTTATAGTTTCTATGAGTTCTTCATAGATGCCTGATATAAAAGCGATTGTGCCTCCTGATACGCCGGGTACAACATCTGCAGCACCCATCATCACACCTTTCAGGAAAATAAGTATTTTATTGATTAGCATTATTTTGTCGTTTTATGTGTCAACAAAAGTACTCATAAAAACCATAAAATCATTAATAAAGCTAATGGTAGTATTTAGAAAAATATATATCGTTCATAAAATCCGCATAAAAAATATCGTAGGTAATCAAAATAATGATAACTTTATGGGCTGAAATTTATAGTTATAACGTCAGATGCTGACATAAACATCAATAGTCATGGTACATTCACTATTGGAATACATGAATGGCAGGTTGGAGAAGAATAAGCAAGAGGAGACGAAGGAGAAGCTTGTTTCAGGGCCTGTAATAACAATCTCGCGGCAGACGGGATGTGGAGGGATGAAGATAGCGAAGCTGTTATGCGAAAGGATAAACGAGTATTCGTCTACGAAGTGGCGAGTATTGAGCAAGGAGGTATTTCAGGAGAGTGCTCGACATCTCTCGATGAATAACGATGAGCTTTATTCGAAGTTGTTGGCAGAGACGAGTGACGACATATTGAAAGAGATGTTGTTAGCGTTTGGCGATCCACATGCAGTAACTCCGGCGGTTGTAAGAAAGACCGTGTTTGATGTGATTAGGGCATTTTCGACTACGGGTCATTGTATAATTGTGGGCAGAGCCTCCAATGTTATCGACTCGGATATTGTCAATGCGCTTCATGTGAGGTTGGAGGGTAACTATGCATGGCGTTTAAACAATGTAGAGAAGTCTCATGATTATGATGTCAAGCAGGCGACCGCCTTTATCAAGAAGACCGATGAGGGACGTGATTATTTTAGAGATGCAATGCAAGGGATAGTAAAGCACAAGACCTTGTTTAGTATGACCGTTAATGTGTCGGCGTTTTCAATACTTCGGACAGTTGATTTACTGTACGAGGCAGCGAAAATAAAGGGAGTAGTAATTTAGATAGGAGGAGGAACAATTGATAAAAAGAATGGTAAGTAGAGCAAAAAAGAGTGCTAAGGTAGATAGTACGTCTAAACGGGGTGCGACAAAAAAGCCATCCGACACACCAGCAAAGAGCAGCAGGCTTGAAAAGGTAAAGGTTAGTATTGGTATTTTAATTCTGATCTTAGCAGTATTGTTGCTTGTCTCTTTTATTTCATTTTTTTACAACGGAGTCAATGATCAGAGTACTTTACACACTTCGTTGAGTAGGCAAATTCAGGATATTACATCAGCCTCGAAGAATGAAGGTGGACACATAGGAGCATATTTTAGTGATATGTTTATAAATAGGTGGGTTGGGCTTGGAGCATTTTTTCTGGTAGTTATATTTTTCTTCATTGGCACCAAGTTAGCATTTAATAGGCCAAAGAAAGTTGTCAGGAAGCTTTTTTTCTTGTTTATATCGATGTTTTGGTTATCGATATTTTTAGGAATGTTTGTAGCAGATAAAAATTCAGAACTTCTATATCTTTCGGGGAGATATGGATTTGGTATTAGTCGCAGTCTTATAATAATGTTGGGACGTCCTGTTACCTTTTTAGTCATTTTGTTTTTGTTGTTTGTCATACTAATATCTGCATTCAGCGGAGTCTTTCCTTTTATAAAGGATTTTGTCGAGACACGTCGGCAGGCAGCAATGGCAAGACGCTTAAAAAAGGCAGAAACAAAGTCTCAACCTCAATCTCAACCTCGATCTCAACCTCGATCTCAACCTCAGCCCCAAGCTGAAGCAAAGGCAGCAAGGAGTGTAACATCCTCACAAGAATCAGCTGCCGTTGTCGATGTCAATAATCAAGAAAAGGAAGCAGTTAATCAAGATTTAAGTAAAAAAGATCATGTAGACTTCGATGTTGAAGATAAGCTTGTTGCGCCTCAATCCGAAGAGTCTGTATCTCAATCCAAGGATTCTGATACTACGGGTATTGATTTTGAAACGGCGACTGCGAAAAAGGAAGAGTCGGAGGACTTTGAGGTGTCGCAGGCGGCAAATGAGGAGCAGTTAAAAACTTTACCAACTGAGGACTACGATCCTCGATTAGATTTGTCCAACTTCAAGTTTCCATCCTTAGACTTTCTTGTTGAGCATCAGTCTGGAGAAGCGAAAGTAACAGAAGATGAGTTGTTGGCAAACAAGAATAAGATTGTCGAGACTCTAAAGCATTATAAGATAGAGATAGTAAAAATCAAGGCAACGATAGGTCCGACGATTACTTTATACGAGATAGTTCCTGCACCAGGAGTAAGGATTTCTAAGATAAAAGGATTGGAAGATGATATCGCCTTGAGTTTGGCAGCTTTGGGCATTCGTATAATAGCACCGATACCGGGTCGAGGTACGATAGGAATAGAAGTTCCGAATCAGAATCCGGAAGTAGTATCGATGCGTTCGATTATCGCATCGAAGAAATATCAGACAATGAAAGCGGAGTTGCCGCTAGCACTAGGGAAGACAATTTCCAACGAGACCTTTTGTGCTGATTTGGCAAAAATGCCACATGCCTTGGTTGCGGGAGCTACGGGTCAGGGTAAGTCTGTGGGTATGAATGCCATCATAACGTCCTTGTTATACAAGAAGCATCCAGCGGAGTTGAAGTTTGTGATGATTGACCCCAAGAAGGTAGAGTTAAGTTTATATTCGAAGATAGAGAGGCATTACTTGGCAAAGCTGCCAAACGAGGAAGAGCCTATTATTACTGATGTTCAGAAGGTTAAGAATACTCTTAATTCTTTGAATATAGAGATGGACACACGCTACGATTTGTTGAAAAAAGCAGGTAGCAGGAATATCAAGGAATATAACGCTAAATTTATATCACGCAGGCTTAACCCTGAGAATGGACATAGGTACTTACCTTATATAGTTGTGCTTATAGACGAGTTTGCAGACTTGATAATGACAGCTGGTAAAGAGATTGAGTTGCCAATAGCAAGGATAGCTCAGTTGGCGAGAGCCGTCGGGATACATATGATTGTTGCAACGCAGCGACCATCGGCAAATATTATCACGGGGATAATAAAAGCGAACTTTCCGACGCGTATAGCTTTTAAGGTCGCATCGATGATTGACTCTCGAACTATATTGGATTCTCCGGGAGCAAATCAACTGATAGGCAAGGGTGATATGTTGATAAGTCAGGGTAATCAGATGGTTCGAGTGCAATGTGCATTTGTAGATACTCCTGAGGTAGAGCAGATTGTAGAGTTTATTGAGGAGCAGCAAAGTTATCCGTCTGCATTTATGCTGCCTGAATACACAAGCGATGAAGAAGGAGGGTCGTCATTGGGCGATTTAGGTGAGCGCGACTCCTTATTTGAGGATGTTGCCAAGATTGTTGTGGGTGGTCAGATGGGTTCGACCTCGATGATTCAGCGTAAGTTTTCGATAGGTTACAATAGAGCGGGTAGGATAATGGATCAGTTGGAGGCTGCTGGTATTGTTGGACCTGCGGAGGGCAGTAAGCCACGACAGGTGTTAATTAGCGACGAGATAACATTGGAGCAGATATTGAGCAATGAGGATTAAAAAAAAATTACTATATTTGAACTAGATTAGACACAAAATAGAAATTATGAAGAAGATAATGATGATAGCAGTGGTACTGATGTCTGTAGCCACTGTATCTTATTCGCAGACCAATGCGGATAAGTTGTTGAAAGATATTTCGGCAAGGATAAAATCGTACTCAAGTATGAGTGTAGATTTTAAGTTTACAATGGTGAATACGGAGGCAGACATCAATGAGTCTAGCACGGGGTCAATAACTCTGAAGGGCAATAAGTTTAAAATGCGCACCAACGAGTTTGGGATGACCGTATGGAATGATGGCAAAAGCCAATGGTCGATGATAGACGGTTCGGGAGAGGTGAATTTGGAGAATGCTTCGGATGTAGAGGGCGGCATTAGTCCGTCTAAAATTTTCAATATTCAAGAGGAAGGTATGAAGAGTACATTGCTTTCGGAGACTGCTTCCATGGCAGTGGTGAAGCTCACTCCAACTATTAATGGTGGAGAGGTGAAGAGTGTAGAGCTGACGGTTGATAAATCAAAAAAGAGTCTCGAAACAGCTACTATTTTTGGAAACGATGGAGGCAAGTATATTATAGAAATCAGTAATCTTAAAACCAATATGAATACGCCTGATTCTGAATTTGTGTTCAATGAGTCCGCAAATAGTGATGTTAGTATAATAGACTTAAGATAAAGAAGTAGCTATGTTTTATCCGGAATTTATCATTGCAGGTATAGTTTTCGCAATTATCAGTTCGATAGTGCAACAACGATTACAGAGTAAATTTAAGAAATATTCGATGATTCCGCTGTCCAATAGGATGACGGGAGCTGACGTTGCAAAGAAGATGTTGTCAGACAACGGAATAACAGATGTTCAGGTAATTTCTACGCCGGGACAGTTAACCGACCATTACGACCCCCGTCAGAAGACCGTCAACTTAAGTGAAAGTGTTTATGGCAGATGTAATGTATCGGCGGCAGCAGTTGCTGCACATGAGTGTGGTCATGCCGTTCAGCACGCACAAGGCTATAAGTGGGTTATTATGCGTTCTAATATGGTACCCTTGGTGAATATCAGTTCTAAGCTGTTCAATATATTGGTAATTGCAGGTATATTTGTTTTGAGTATATTTGAGAATCCTATTGTATTGTGGATAGGAGTAGCAGCCTATGGAGTTACGACCATGTTTTCGGTAGTAACCTTGCCGGTGGAGTATGATGCTAGTAATCGGGCATTGAGGTGGTTGGAGCAATCGAGACTTCTTTCCTCACAAGAGCACGCTATGGGAGCAGATGCCTTGAAGTGGGCAGCACGGACTTACCTTGTTGCGGCATTGGCGTCTATTGTAACTTTGATGTTGCTGGTATTGCGTCTATTGGGAAGGAGACGTTAGGATGGATATTCACCATTTAGAAAATGATCCTCAATATAAAGGTTTGAAGGTTAATGCAGGCGTAGATAGCCGGGAGTCTGTGAACGACGATGCAGTACAACGTTTTTTGTCGAAAGGTCGGTCATTAAAATCTGCGGAATACTATATTGAAGGTATAAAACAAGGCAATGTAACCATTCTGAGTCAGGCGGTTACTTTGGTTGAGAGTAATAATAAGGTTCATCGGGATATAGCTCAGAAGATAGTAGAGGCATGTTTGCAAGATTCAGGGAGTTCTGTCCGCATAGGCATTACGGGAGTTCCAGGAGCAGGGAAGAGTACGTTTATCGAGGCTTTCGGCATGTATCTCACGTCGATAGGTAAGAAAGTCGCAGTGTTGGCAATCGACCCCTCCAGTCAGCAGACCAAGGGCAGTATATTGGGCGACAAGACAAGGATGGAGCATTTGTCGGTCAATCCTGATGCCTACATTCGTCCTAGCCCGTCGGCAGGTTCGCTTGGTGGCGTAGCTCGCAAAACTCGAGAGACGGTTTTTTTGTGTGAGGCGGCAGGTTATGATGTTATCATCATAGAGACGGTGGGTGTTGGTCAGAGTGAAACTGCAGTTCATTCGATGACAGATTTTTTCTTGTTGCTGATGATATCGGGAGCAGGCGATGAGTTGCAGGGCATAAAGCGAGGAATAATGGAGATGTCTGATGGCATGTTGATAAACAAGGCAGACGGCGACAATATTATTAAAGCTAATCAGGCAAAGGTGCAGTATTCTAATGCATTACATCTTTTTCCGATGGGGAAATCTGAGTGGTCGCCGATGGTTGAGACTTGTTCTGCCTTGAAGTCTTGGAATATTGACAAGGCCTATGAGATGATTGACAAATATGTAAAGCAGACACAGGCTAACGGATATTTCGAGGAACAACGCAAGGAGCAGACTTTATATTGGATGTACGAAACTATCGAGCAGCAATTGCGGGAGCGTTTTTTTGGCAGCGAGTCTGTGAAGAGTGTTTTTGACGATTATAAACGAAGAGTTCTGAGCAATGAGATATCATCGTTTGTAGCAGCGAATGAGCTTATTGACAGGCAGAATGGATAGGCAATAATACTAAAAAAGAAAGATAATGAATATTACAAGAGAAGATTTTGGGACTACCAAAGGTGGTGAGAAAGTGGAGCTTTTCACTTTGAATAACGGCAAGATGAGTGTTAAGATTACGAACTATGGAGGAATAATCACAGCCATAAATATGTCAGATAAGCGTGGTAATTTTGACAACGTAGTTTTAGGATTTGACAAGTTTGACGATTATATATCAGATGAGTATATAAGCTCGGGACCATACTTTGGAGCGATTATCGGTAGATGTGCAAATCGTATTGCCAAAGGGAAGTTTTCGTTGCATGGAAAAGATTACACGCTTGCAGTCAACAATGGCGAGAACCATTTGCATGGTGGTCTTGTAGGTTTCGATAAGCGAGTTTGGAAAGCAGAGACATTGGAGTCGGACAGCGAATTGGTATTGAAATTGAGCTTGTTCAGTGCAGACATGGAAGAAGGTTATCCGGGCAATTTGAATGTTACCGTCACCTATATATTGAATTCATCATGTGAGTTAATATTAAGATACGAAGCAACAACGGATAAGGATACAGTTGTAAACCTCACCAATCATTCATATTTTAATCTGACGGGAGGGCGAGAAAATATCTTCAACCATACTTTGCAGATGAATGCAAGTCAAATGACAGAGGGAGTAGATTTGATACCTACAGGAAGAATAGTGCCTGTCGAGGGTACGCCTTTTGACTTTACTGAGGAAAAGAAGATTGGCAGAGATATTCCGGAACACTTGGAGGTGGGGTATGACAATAATTATGTTGTTGATAGTTATAGTGGCTCGATAAAACAAGTGGCAACACTACAAGAAGAAAGTAGTGGAAGAGTTGTGGCTGTTTCGACAGATATGCCAGGTACTCAGATATATACGGGTTATTATATTCCCGAATACCATGGGAGGTTTGGCAAATATTCGGGGGTAGCTATCGAGACTCAGTTTTATCCCGATTCTATTAATCGCTCGGAGTTTCCGTCGGTAGTTTTGAAAGAGGGCGACAAGTTTACTACAACAACGATATTTAAATTTGGAATAAAATAATAAGCAATGAGTACAATTAGGATATTTACGATTGTGGCACTAATAACAGTGTTCTATTCGTGTGGAGCAGGTGCAAGAAGTAGCACTAAAGGTGATGCAGGAGTACAACACGCAGCTACTCCGTCAGATTACACGGTGTTTGAAAATTTCTTCCCTAAGAATGATATAGAGACAGGGACTGTAATGGTATTGATTAGCAATAAAGAGGATTTTGATAAGTATTTAGGAGTTGGGAAGACAATGACCAACTTGATTGTGCATCCTGATTTTTCAAAAGAGGTGGTAGCTGTAATTTGTTTACCGACAACCAATAAATCGACTACTCTTTCGGTTTCAGATATAAAGAGAGATAAAGGTTCAATACTTCTCAATATATCTCAAGAAGTAGGCGAGGAGCGGTCTTACTCAATTCGTCCATCGCTTGTTTTGGGTCTTCCTATGTCAGGATTGACGTCGGTAGATTTTAAAATTGACGGAGGGGAGAGCAAGACGGTTAATATTCCTGCCAATTAGTGGGTATTCATATAGATTTTTGCTTCAAAATACAAAATGTGGGTATCTGTTCATTCTGTGCCGTCATTGCGAGCGTAGCGTGGCAATCTGTTCTTTGCAGGTAGAGATTACTTCGTCGCCAGCTCCTCGCAATGACGTTTGTTTATCGGCTGTTCGCTTATAGCCTAAAGCGTACGGCATACAGCTAATTACTCACTTTCTTCGATATAGAGCTATTATTTGTCTCCTAAATCGACAGTTGTCAATACAGGCAGATGGTCTGAGGGATATCTTCGTGATGAGGAATTTGTGAGTACACCTACTCTTGAAGGTTTTAGGAACTTCGACATGAATATATAATCAATTCTCTCAGCTTTCAGATTTTCCTCAAATTTATCGGGGTCAAATCCCACAAAAGTACCGCGAGGTCCGAATGGTGTTGTTTTACTGACTGTTGTGGCATCGTAGTAGTATCGCGATAGGAATTGTATAGGGCGAGAAATAGGTGTAATGTTAAAATCGCCTGTGATAATTGTAGCTTCGCCTTTTGGGTTAATTTCGTTGATTTTGTTTATAAGCAGGCTTACCGCATTTTCTTGTGCCTGCTTTCCTTTGTGGTCTATGTGAATATTGAAGAAATAAATGTATTTATCGTAGTACTTAATTTTGAGTTTTGCCCACGTACACACTCTGTTGCAAGCGGCATCCCATCCCAGTCCGGGTTTGTCGGGAGTTTGGCTGAGCCAGAAATGACCGTCTTCCTCCATGTCAAAGAAGTTTTTATTGTAAAAAATAGGCACAAACTCGCCTTTAACGTTGCCATCATCTCTCCCAACGCCAAGCCAGTCGTAATCTGGCAACTCGTTGTCTATATATTGTAGTTGGTCGAGCAGTACTTCCTGCAGTCCGAATATCATAGGTTGGTAGAAATTAAGTATATCCACGACCTCGCTTTTTCTGTTGTCCCATGCATTTACACCGTCGTTTGGTTCGTTGTACCTGATGTTGTAGCTCATGATGTTGAACTCCTGAGCATGAGCATAACATATGGATGTTAATGCTATTATGCAAAATAATATCTTCTTCATTACTTACAAAAAATTAAATTAGTATTCAGGCTACAGTCAGAGCCTGCTTTGTTTACTACGTTATGTATTTGACAAAACTCGTCTTTAATAATGTATTTGTAAAGGAACTCATACACGAGTTTTCTATTAATATTATCATCGTAAGCATCTGCAATTTCGTGTCCGCCACCACAAGTGGTATGCGTCCAGAATGGTCTGCCCAACTCCTTATATCTGCTCATGATTGAGTATGAACCAAACATTTCGAGGTACCCCGGAGAGTTTTCCTTACAATATCTGTGTGGAGCATTAGTGTATGGGATAGTTTTGTCGCAAGTTCCGTGAAACAACATTGCCGGAGGAGCTGAGGAGTCTATCATATTTATATCCTCAATAGCACCTGCAAAAGCAAGCACCCCAGCAAAGCTGATTGGACCTGATGGCAGATTGAAGCACATAGGAGGTTGAATGGCTGCTTTAAGTGCGGTTTCAGCACCTGCACTACTGCCACCTACTATTAATTGTTTGGGGTTAACATTAAACTCCTTATTATTTTTCAATATGTAGAAAGCACAATCGTAGAGGTCTTCTGTTGCCATGATGAAAGTGTTCTGTTTTTCGATGCTCGGGCAATCACAACCAAATCCGGTGTCAGTATTTTTACGTGTAAGTCTGTATGACATTGATGCGGCAACATATCCTCTGACACTCAGTTCTTGGCATAATCTAACAATCCTCTCGTCCTCTCGTCGCCCTCCACTAAATCCACCGCCGTGTACAAAAATAAAGAGGGGTCTGCTTGATGCCGAGTCGTCTGCCGGAGTGTAAACATCTACGTTTAGGGCTTCTCCGTCTTTAAAAGCATATTCGTAGGTGTTCACATCTGATGTTGTAAATACAGAGTCTAGGTATCGTTGTTGAGCATATGACGTTACGGCAATGCATGCCACGATAAATGAGAGTAGATTTTTCAGTTGCATATTAAGTGACTAAATATTATGACGCAAAATTAGCCACTTTTCTGTAAAATATCTACAAAAGGAAGTGTTTTTTATGTACAGTAGTCGGTAGTCGCTGTTGCAGACTACCTACCACTGAGCATTTATCTATACTTTCCAGTTTTTGATTGCTGTTTTAGGGAGTCTTATAGATTTCTCTAAAGGCATCATGCAGTTAACGAGCATAATTTCGTCTACAAACTCCATAATACTAATTGGGACAGGAGCTTCAGTTATGATATGGTTGTCTATCAGGAATTGTCTTTGCACGCCTTTTAGCAGAGGGGCTTTTGGGGTGATTAGTTCGTCACCTATTTTAATAACCACGTTAGAGATTGGAGTGTCGGTAATAAAACCGTCTTTTACGACTAGGGGAGATTGGTTTGGTTCCAGTCCTTCCGAGAGTTTATCAAAGACTCTTCTATTAGCACTTTTAAAATCGTAGTTAATGCCGTTAGCATGTACCACAACAAGTTCTTGAATGTCGTATTCTATTGGTTTTGTAACTTCAACGTCTTCGACCTTGTCTGAGTAGACTATTCTGCATCTCATGTCGCTTTCTTCGTTGACGTTGGGCAGAATATCTCTGAGGTTGAGGTTTTTAAGTCCATAGAAGGTTTCTTGAGTGAGTTCGATTCTTCTTTGGTGGTAGTCAATGAGTTGAGCTTCGCTGTTTGCGAATCTGATAGTTTCTATGAATTTGTGTTTCATGGTATTACGCCTGTTTTGTTGAGTTGTACAATAAAAGTTTTTTTGTCTGTCGTTGTGTTTCATATAAAGAAACACGAAGTATATATATTAGTATTTGAGTATTGTCATATTCTTCGAGCGTCAGCAAAGGTACATTAATGTTTTTAATTTACTTGATATGTTTCTTTCTTTTTGTAAAGATTAATGTAACTTTTATTACTTTATATAGCTATATCTCTTATATCCGATAGGTTTAGTAGTTGTTTAAATAAATGCGCCAAGGTCTTGTATCTTGATAAACAGCTATTTAAGCTCGATATTTGTTAAAGTACAAAATTCTTGCCGAAAAGTGTAGTTTTTCATTATTATTTTATGCATCTTGATTCTGTTTATGACAAACTTCTTATTTCTGATAAAATTTCTAGCGTATTGGCTATTGAATCTATACTTGAGAACACGATACTGAGCCTACCTTTGTTTTCCTTCAATTGACAATTTTTGCTTGTTTGTATGTAGGACATTATCGCAGTAAAATGTTCAGACTCATAGAATTTACTTTTAGGGTTTGCAATAAAGTACAATATCAGCTTTCCTGACTTTAGTACTAGTTTTTCGATAGCTATATCCATTGCCAACCACCTGATTTTCAATATTTCTATCAGGTTTGCAACTTGCGAAGGCAGCTTGCCGAACCTGTCGGTCAATTCGGATTTAAACTCTTCCAGTTTTTCGGTATTCTCAATATTATCAAGGCGTTTGTAGAGCCACATTCGTTCGGCAGTGTTTGAGATGTATTCGTGAGGGATTCTAAGTTCCAGGTCTGTATCTATTATGCAATCAGTTACATAAGTAGTATTTTGGTTTTGTTCCTCCTCCTCGTACAATCCGCTAAATTCATTTATTTTCAGTTCTTCGACAGCTTCGTTTAGTATTTGTTGGTAGGTTTCGTAGCCAATGTCGGCAATAAAACCGCTTTGTTCTCCACCGAGCAGATTACCTGCCCCTCTTATGTCGAGGTCTTGCATGGCAATGTTTATACCGCTTCCCAGCTCGGAGAATTCCTCTATTGCTTTCAGTCGTCGTTGTGCGTCCGACGGTAGGGTTGATAGTGGCGGAGCGAGCAGATAGCAGAAAGCACGTCGGTTTTCACGACCCACGCGTCCGCGCAATTGGTGTAGCTCACTGAGTCCAAAGTTTTGAGCATTATTGATTATTATAGTGTTAGCATTAGGAATGTCCAGTCCTGCTTCGATGATAGTTGTAGCAATAAGCACATCATATTCGCCTTCGACAAAGTCCATCATCACTTTTTCCAGTTTGTTACCTTCCATTTGTCCGTGTCCCACTACTGTTTTGGCAGTTGGGCACAGCTCTTTCACTGTTTTTTCGACATCCAGAATGTTTCCGACACGATTGTTTATAAAGAACACTTGTCCGTTTCTACTTAGCTCATGTTCAATAGCTTCTCTTATTATGTCGGGGTTGAAAGTATGGACTTCGGTTATAATAGGTACTCTGTTTGGTGGGGGAGTATTGATAACAGAGAGGTCTCTAGCTCCCATAAGCGAGAATTGTAGAGTTCGGGGAATAGGTGTTGCTGTGAGCGTTAGTACGTCGACATCGACTTTCAGTTGTTTAAGTTTTTCTTTTACAGACACGCCAAACTTCTGTTCTTCGTCGATTATTAGTAGACCTAAGTCGTTGAATTTTATTGCATTGCCAATTATTTTGTGAGTTCCAATAAGTATATCGATTTTACCAGTTTCCAGATCTTTCAGAACCTCTTTCACTTCCTTTACTGACCTCAGGCGGCTAATGTATTCAATTCTGACGGGGAAGTCTTCCAGTCGTTTGGAAAAAGTTTTAAAGTGTTGGAGGGCAAGGATAGTTGTAGGCACTAATATTGCGACTTGTTTGCCGTCGCAAGCAGCTTTGAATGCGGCTCTAATAGCTACCTCTGTTTTTCCGAAGCCCACATCTCCGCATATTAATCGGTCCATAGGTGTTGAGGACTCCATGTCTTTTTTTACGGCGAGGGTTGATTTATATTGGTCGGGAGTATCTTCGTAAATAAAAGATGCCTCTAATTCTCTTTGCAGGTATGAGTCGGCAGTATAAGCGAAGCCCTTTTTTTCTTTACGCTGAGCGTAGAGGGCGATAAGTTCTTTAGCAATATCTTTAACTTTTTTCTTGGTTTTGTCCTTCATTTTCTGCCAAGCCGCTGTTCCCAGTTTGTTGAGCTTGGTTTCCGTACCCTCTTTGCCTCTATATTTAGAAATTCGGTGAAGAGAGTGAATGTTTACCAGCAGGTCGTCGTTATCCTTATATCGAAGTCTGATATTCTCTTGCTGTCTGCCGTTGACTTCTGTGCTGACGAGCCCCATAAACTGCCCAACTCCGTGGTCTACGTGTACCACATAATCGCCTTTGTGGAGCATGCTCAGCTCCTTCATTGATATTGCCTGATGTTTATCTCTATTGGATTTAGTTTTATAGCGGTGGTATCTGCCAAAAATCTGATGGTCGGTGTAGTAGCATATAGCTAAGTCTTTGTCTATAAATCCTTGATGTACAACTTTATCTGAGGATTCGAACTTTACTTTCATGTCGATGTCGCTGTAAATATCTCGAAGTCTTTGTATCTGATTTGGGTTGTTAGAGCAGACGTAGACTGTATATCCTTTGAGTTGATGATTCTTTATATCCATTCCCAGCATTTCAAAATCCTTGTTGAAAGTGGGCTGAGCAGAGGTGTTAAACTCTAAGGCTTTAAGTTTTAGGTGTTCTGAGGGCAGAGTTCGGGTGAAGCTTATAACTCTATGTTTATCAACGGCGTTCAGGAAGTTGGAACTATTTATGAGAGTTTCTTTATGTTCCATTTCTGCAACACTTTCGTAGATGTCATCAATGTAGTCTTTGATGATGTTTGCATCGCTGACCGCCAGTATTGTGTCGTCAATTATAAAGTCAAAAATAGAAATCAGCTCTTGACTTTCGTTTTGCAAGTTTGGGACGATGGAAACCTTTTCTTTTTTTTCGATAGATATTTGAGTTTCTATGTCGAAAGTTCTTATAGATTCCACCTCGTCGTCGAAGAAATCTATTCTGTATGGAGTGTCTTGCGCGTATGAGAACACATCTATGATGCTACCTCTAAGGGCGAATTGTCCTGGTTCGTAAACGAAATCTACTCGCTCAAACTTGTATTCCAAAAGAAACTCGTTTACAAAATCGGTAGATAGTCTGTCTCCGACTTTAATATTTAGTTTGCTGTCGCTGATAGTTGTAGACTTGACTACTTTTTCGACGAGTGCTTCCGGATATGTTACTATAATTATGGGATTTTTGTCGTCGTTGATTTTTTCGAGAGCTTCAAACCTTGCGACGATATTTTCTTGGTCTGTTTGTCCGTATTTTGCAGAGCGTTTGTATGATGATGGTATTAGTACAGCCTTGTCGTTGCCAAGTATCGACAGTACATCGGAGTGGAAATAATGAGCTTCGTCTTTATCGTTGGCGATAAAGAGGATTTGCGACTTCTTTTTAGCGTTTATAGCACTGAGGATAAGAGCTTTTGCTGAGCCCGCTACTCCCGAAAAGAAAGAATGTTTATTGCTATTGTCGAGTTTATACTTGCTAGCGACAGGATGCTTTAATAGCAGCTCTTTTATATTGTTATCTTCCAAAACCTATACTTTGTTACAAAAGTAGTAATAAAATTGTCTCTATAACGAATGGCATGGGTAATTATGTGAATATAGCTATATGCCGTAGGCTATAGGCTATAAGCGAACAGTTTGTTGAATTGTTTAATTGTTTAGGGTTTTAAAATGCTGTAGGCAGTAGGCTTTATGCTTTAAGCGAGCATCCAATAAATGAACGTCATTGCGAGGAGCCAGCGACGAAGCAATCTCTACCGTCTATCGCACTTTCAGTGCTTGATATACTAGGAATTATCTTTTCGTAGGGCGAAGCCCTGCGCTGTAAGACACAAGGCTTTCAGCCTTTTAGTACAGGAAATGCAGATTTAAGGTTTAGTCCGTAGGACTTAGAGCTTAATAGAAAAGATGTAAGCAAGAAACTGCCAACTAATTATTTATTTTCCAAATATTTCGGCAATGTTGTTTTTATGTTAGGGCTTCGGGTTTTGTTTTGATAAAAAAAAGCAGCATATTATCTTTGTGGTGAATGAGGAGACTTACAAAAAATAGCACAATGGTTTATGCTTTGTCAGCCTTGCTGATAGTGGCAAACTTGTTTGTGGGCTACGCATCCCTTTCTTCTGTTTATTATCAGTCTTTTGGGTCGGATGTTGAGCAAGAGCAGTCTGTAATCACAAAGTCTTTGTTTCCGCTTACAAACAGTGGTAGCGGAATTATTGAAGAAGAAAATCACGATATTTATTCACCGATGCCCAAAATTTTGGCAAGGCTTGATTTGCAACGAAATATGCTTACTGTCAACGGCAGCTCATACGAAGAAAAGGCTTACGAGCATCATCTGGATGTTATAATTCCACCTCCCGAGTTTTAGTCTCTACTCATTTTTATTGCCACCTCTCCAATTGGGTTAGGGTCAGGCATTTTACAACTATTTTATAACCAATCATTTAAGTCGCATGTTTAAGTATTTGAAGAATGACTTGCCTGCAAGTCTTGTAGTATTTCTAGTAGCATTACCCTTGTGTTTAGGTATTGCTCAAGCCAGTGGGGCACCCTTGTTTACGGGTGTTGTTGCTGGCATCATAGGAGGGATAATAGTCGGCGGTATCAGTGGTTCGCCTTTAGGAGTGAGTGGACCTGCTGCGGGGCTTACAGTCATCATAGCGGATTCGATAACGAAGTTGGGAACTTTCGAGATTTTCCTTGCCGCCGTTGTTATTGCGGGTCTGATGCAAATTGTTTTGGGTATAATCAAGGCAGGAATAATCGGCTATTATTTTCCATCGTCGGTAATAAAGGGGATGCTTGCGGGCATAGGGATAAGCATCTTTTTAAAACAATTGCCACATGCATTTGGTTATGGTGCAAATTACGAAGGCATGACCGATTTTTTGGACAAGGAAGGAGGGAATACAATTTCGGCACTTGTCAATATGTTTGGGCATATTTCGCCAGGAGTAGTGCTAGTTTCTGCCGCATCTATTTGTATATTAATTTTTTGGGATAGTTTTTTGGCAAAGAAAGCTATGCTTTTCAAGATTATTCCGGGTTCGTTGATAGCAGTTGTTGTTGGTATTTTATTTTATGTAAATACTCCCGATGGGTCTTATTTCAGTATTTCGGCTAAGCATTTGGTAAAAGTGCCTGTGCCTTATAGTGTAGAGTCATTCTTTGGGCAGTTTAGTTTTCCTGATATGTCGGGTTTTTTGCGTTATGATGTGTGGATTATTGGTTTCACCATTGCGGTTGTTGCCAGTTTGGAGACTTTGTTGTCGGTTGAGGCAGTTGACAAGATAGACCCTCATAAGCGCATAACTCCGACCAACCGGGAATTGATAGCACAGGGAGTTGGCAATACCCTTGCAGGGTTTGTTGGCGGACTACCTATAACTCAGGTTATTGTAAGGAGTTCGGCAAATGTGCAGTCGGGCGGAAGGACAAAGATGGCAACAATACTGCATGGAGCCTTGTTATTATTATCGGTTATTCTTATCCCGAGATATTTAAATTTAATACCTTTGGGAGTTCTTGCAGCGATATTACTGTTGGTTGGCTACAAGTTGGCAAAGCCATCGTTGTTCAAGAGCATGTACAATTTGGGCTACGAGCAGTTTGTGCCGTTTATTGCAACTATTATTGGGGTGGTATTTACCGACCTGCTGAAAGGTATTGGTTTGGGCTTAGGACTAGGAGTGATGTTTATCCTGATAAAGAATTACAAGAACTCTCACTTTTTGCACAAGAAAGAGAGTGATGACGGGCGGCATAAGGTAACAATGACATTGTCGGAGGAATTGTCGTTTTTGAACAAAGGAGCAATATTAAAGGAGTTGGAAGCTGTAGAGGTAGGTTCTCTGTTAACATTGGATGTAAGAAATACTATCAGAATGAACTACGACATACTTGAAATACTTGACGATTTTGCTTTCAAAGCGAAGGAACGGAGTATTGACATAAAGGTTCTTTCTAACACATATGGAGAAGTTGATAATCCGGATAGTTTTGTGGAAATGTTTATAGACAAGAGTATAGGTACTAAAAAAGCGAATTAAGATGGACATAAATAAGGTTTTTGAGAATAATAAGAAGTGGATAAAAGAGAAATTAGATTTAGACCCACATTATTTTGAGAAGTTGGCAAAGGGTCAGAACCCCGAGTTTTTGTATTTTGGATGTTCGGACAGTCGCGTAACGGCAGAGGGCTTGATGGGCTTGGAGCCGGGCGATGTGTTTGTTCACAGAAATATTGCTAATATGGTTGTTGCCACCGACTTGAACTGCATGTCGGTGTTGGAGTATGGAGTAAATCATCTTAAAGTAAACCATGTCATAGTGTGTGGGCATTATGCCTGTGGGGGAGTTAAGGCGGCTATGCAGAGCAGTGATTTAGGCATACTAAATCCGTGGTTGCGCGAGATTAGAGATGTTTATCGCTTGCATGCCGACGAGTTGGATGCAATTGAAGAAGAGGATGACCGTTACGATAGGCTTATAGAACTTAACGTGCAGGAGCAGTGTATCAATCTTATCAAGACAGCAATAATTCAGAAAGCATCTGCGGAGTGGGGACTAAAAGTACACGGTTGGGTGTTTGACGTACATACGGGTAAACTCATAGATTTAAAAATTAATTTTGACTCAATACTCGACGAGATAGAGGAAATCTATAAGATAAATACAAAATAGGTGGTTTAAGATACGAGCTGCATAAGGTATGCACAGAGCATAGCTCCGTATGTTCCTATTGCATAACCAAATACTGCGAGTAGCACCCCTACGGTGGTCAAAGATGGATGAAACTCGGCAGCTACAACGGGAGCGGAAGCTACACCTCCGACATTTGCCTGACTTCCGACGGCAAGGAAGAAGTATGGAGCTTTGATTGTCTTGGCGACAACTACCATTATCAGTACGTGTATTATCATCCATATAGCACCTATTGCCAGCAAGCCGGGATTATCGAACATTTTAAAGATATTCATTTTCATGCCTATTGTGGCAACGAGGAAGTAAATAAATAGAGAGCCTATTTTGCTAGCTCCTGCTCCCTCGTAGTTTTTGAATTTCGTAAAGGATAAAATAATTCCGATGGTGGTGGCAATGCTTATAGTCCAGAAGAACGGTGTTTTGAGAGATGACAATGCGCCTGCATTGTTCTCGGCACTACTTGGGAATGCGCCGGATATGGTGTTTGCCAGGAAATGAGATATGCTAACCCCAACAAAAGCGATTGCAAATATAATTACTATGTCAGCCACTGACGGAGTGCGAGTTATTTTGGCAGTAAAAGTTGATACTTTATCGACGAGTTTATCGATGGCACTATTGTCGGCTTTCAGCCATTTGTCGATAGCTTTTCGGTGTCCCACTCCAAACAGAACTGCACTCATCCATATGTTGGCAATTACTATGTCCACCAGTACCATACCACCATAACTCTCCTTATTGTATTTGAATATTTCGAGCATTGCGGTTTGATTTGCGCCTCCACCAATCCAGCTTCCTGCAAGCGTTGACAGTCCACGCCAGATAGCAAGATTACCCTCGCCTGCCACTGTCTCCGGCGAGAATTGAGCTACAATCATAATGGCTAGTGGGCCTCCGATTATTATCCCAAATGTTCCGACAAAGAACATTATTAGAGCTTTAGAGCCTAGGCTGAACATAGCTTTAAGGTCGATGCTGAGGGTCATAAGTATCAGTGCGGCAGGCAGGAGATAGTATTTTGCCACATGATAAAGATTCGATGTGTCTTCGGAGATTATATTTAGAGAAACGCAAATCGACGGTAGGAGGTAGCACATTAATACGGAGGGTATAAATGTGTAGAACTTTTTCCAGAACTTGCTTTTTAGATTAGCAGTATAGAACACAAATCCGAGGCATAGCATCAGCACTCCGATGGCTATGGTGTCGTCTGTGATATATGGTGTTATTTGTCCTTGCATATCACATTAGTATTCCGTCTATACTTTCAATTTGTTCGGGCAGGTCTTTTTCTCCTATCATTTCGCGCAGGTCTATTTCTATATTTCTGCATATTGAGAGCATTGGAATGTCGTGTGGCATTCCCTGAAAGGGATTTTCCGATTGATCGCCTATGAACTCCATCATAATGTACACCCAACTGATAATAGCCGTTATAGGTACTGAAAGCCAAGTCATCCAGTGTTCTATTTTCATCATTTCGGGAATCATACTGAAAGGTATCAGAGCGATGAATATCGACACAAAGTATTCGCTCAGGTTTGCGTATTGGCGAGGTAGTGGAAATTTTTTTATTCGTTCGCATTTGCCCTGATGCTGATACAGTTGGTGCAGTAGCTCTTTCAGGGCTGTGTATCCGAAGTCGTCGAGAATATTGTCTTCACGAAGCTCTCTAAGGTCTTTAGATTGGAGGTCTATTATATGAGTTGCCGGATTTTGCTTGCTCAGTACGAATTTGTAATCCTTGTCTGACATTAGTGAACTTACTTCGGTAGCAGCAAACTTATTGAGAGCAGAACCCAAGCCGTGTTGCTTTATAACTTGTTTGTGTATGAGTCCTTTTTTTCCTTTTTGCCCGGCACTCTCCCATGGGGCAGGCACAAGTAGCTGTTTGCGCAGTTGGTATATCCATGCTATGTGCCTGTATATCAGTCTTTTTTTTATTTCGTGTAATTCGATGTCTGATAGAGGCAAGTCCCTAAAAATATTAGTTACATATCCGTCAACATGAATTGCCCAAGTTCTACTAGAGTTTACAATTCCTCCCCATATTTTTCGTGCTTCCCACATTCGGTCGTAGGACTGATTATTTTTGAAGCCTACGTAAAAAGCGACAGCTGTTCCGATTACGGATACCGGTAGCCAAGGGATGGCAAGACTTATGTGTCCGGTATGGTAAAGGTAGGTAATCAGCGTTACAAATAACAATTGAATTATGAGAGTCCGCGACGACCATTTATTCAGGTATCCTACTCTAGAGCTTCGTGTTGCAATCATTTTATATGCTTCTGTACTCGCAAATATAGCTCATATTACTTTTTATTCCAAAAATGAATGTTTGCGGTGCAGGAAAAAAAGTAAATAAATTCCGAAAAACTTTTTTTAATTGATGTTTTGTTTTATTTTTGCGTAGAAATAGTAAGCTGAGTATGAAAAACTGCCTGATTGTTATTACGACGGGCAATAAAAGATTATCAATGAAAGTATCGTACCTTTATCTTGTATCGCTCTTTTCGCTTTTGTTTATCTCATCGTGCAATAAAACGTCTGATAGAAAAGAGTTGGATAAGGCTTTTGACACAGAGTTCAGAAGTCACCAAAACAGTTTTGCTCCGTTTATTTCTGCGTTTACCGACGGTAGGATATATGCAGACAGTCGCATCAGGGTAGAGCTTATGTCTAAGTATGAAGAAAAGCCAGGTACAATAATAGATGAGGACTTGTTTAGTTTCAAGCCTCAGATATCCGGTACGGCTGTATGGGTTGACAACTATACGATAGAATTTACTCCCTCAGAAAAGTTAAAACTGGGGGTGCTGTATGAGGGGACATTTCACTTGGGAAAAATTGATGCAAATGTAGATTCGAAGCACAAGGAGTTTCCTATGAAGTTTTATGTGCAGAAGCAATATCTAAAGGTTAAAGTTGATAAAGTAGATGTCAATGCAGCCAAGGAAGACAGTTCATATTGCAATATATTGGGAACTGTTACACTTGCCAATCCAGTAGAACTTTCTGATATAAAGAGTGCTGTTACGGTAAAGATTGGAGGCAAAGAGGAAAAAGAGATAGAGTGGGAAACGATATCGGATACCGAGTTTAAGTACTCGGTCAAAAATATAAAACTGACGGACGATAGCAACTATGCGATTGTTAGTTGGAACGGGAAACAGATTGAAAGCGACGATAAAGGGAATAGAAGGGTAGAAATACCGGCAAAGAACAGTTTTACAATAACGGGATATAACGTAAATCAGGAAGATGGAGAGATAGAGATTTATTTTTCTGATGATTTAAAGTCGCTTGGTAATTATGTGAAAGCCAATGTAACATCAACCTTTGAGATAAGCGGCAACACACTGATAGTAATTCCATCGAGCTTTGACGACGATGGTGAAGTTGAGATAACAATAAAAGAGGGCTTGAAGTCGAGCAGAGGGCTCAAGCTACAAAAGACCGAAGTTATAGTAGGCAGTATTTTATATGTTAAGCCGGCATTAGAGATCTTGGGTAAGGGTAATATTGCACCACAGAGTTCGGGAATAATAGTGCCATTTAAGGCGAGAGGCTTGTACTCGGTGGATGTACGAGTTATAAGGATTTTCAGTAATAACACGGCGCAGTTTTTTCAGAATTATAGCTATCTTGGTGATAATAATAACGACTACGATGATTACTACTACGATAGTGGTGATAGAGATATTGCGAAGGTTGGGAAATTAGTATCGAGAAGAACTGTGTCTTTAAATGTTGATAATGAAGAGATTCGAGATTGGAAGATGTTTAAATTTGACATGTCGGATTTCGTAGACCTCAAAAAAGGTGAGATTTACAGGGTTATCCTAAGTTTTAGGAAGGATCTTACTCCATATGGTAATAGTAGGACGGGTGGCACAAAGAGTATAGGTAATAACAGTGAGATGGAGCGTTATTGGACATCATTCAATTATTACTATCCGCCTTACGACGAGTGGGGTGATAATGATGAGCCGCAGAATGACAGCTACTACAATTATAACAAGTGGTCGTCTCGCGATTTTATGGCATCGGATATTGCCATTGTTGCCAAAAAAGGTAGTGAAGATAAATATGTAGTTCAGTGTTTGGACATTTTGGGAGTCGAGCCGATGTCGGGAGTAAAGGTCAGTTTGTTGAGCTATCAGCAACAGGAAATAGCGAACGGAACTACCGACAACTTAGGTTTTGTAGAGCTGAAATATGCCGACGATGAAACCCCCTTTCTACTTGTTGCAAACAAAGGCGAGAGTACTTCCTACCTAAAAGTTCAAGATGCAGATTCAAAGTCAGTTAGTAATTTTGATGTTAGTGGGGAGAAATTAGTAAACGGATTGAAGGCTTTTATTTACGGGGAGCGTGATGTATGGCGTCCGGGCGACACCATCTACCTTAACGTTATGCTAGAGGATAAGAATGACTTAGTTCCTTATAATCACCCTGTTGTAATGACACTAACAAATCCCGATGGAGTTGAGGTGAATAAGAAAACACTAAGATTTAAGGGGACAAATATTTATGAGTTTCCTTGTGTAACTTCATCATCGGCACAAACAGGCAGATGGAATGTAAGTGTTAGTGTAGGCAATTCGCTGTTCAGCAAATCAATAAAGATAGAAACTATCAAGCCGAATAAGATTAAGGCTGTCATAAATGTAGAGGACAAACAAATCTATACTCCTCATCGTGTTGAAGATTTAACATTAAAAGCAAATTGGCTTCATGGTTCGCCGGCATCGGATTTGAATGCAAATGTTGAGGTAACGCTAAGAGATGTGAGAACGACATTCGAGGGATTTGGAGAATATAATTTTGACGATAAACATCGCAGGGTGTCGTTTCGGTCTTTTACTCTATTCGATGGGGAATTGAGTTCGGAAGGCGTGGGCAATTTGAGTTTTGACGAGGACGACTTGGAAGACATTGATGTTTCGGGCTTTCTTAATATGCAGTTTGTTACAAAGGTTTACGAGCAAGGAGGGGATTTCAGCATAGCCTCGCAGTCGTGTAAGTTCAGTCCTTACGATGAGTTTGTGGGTATCAACATACCAAAAGAGAATAGTAGTCGCACTTATTTTGAAACCGACAAGGACTATCAGTTTAATATAAAGACAGTTGACGAAAATGGCGAACCCATCAGTGTTGATGATATAGAAGTTAAGATGTATAGGCTTTCGTGGAGTTGGTGGTGGGAGTCTAGGTATAATGATTTTGCAACATTCAACCATTCAAGCTATCGTATCAGCAAAAATCTTGGAGATGTTGAGACCAACAGTTCCGGCGACGGACAGATAGATATAAATATCGATAAAAAAGATTGGGGTTATTACATGATAAAAGTTACACTTCCAAATGGGAATACGTGTTCGGATGTAGCCTATTTTGATTGTCCGGCTTCTTATGGCAGGAGAGTTGCAGAGGGTAACGGTGCGACAGATTTATTTTTTGGAGCAAAGGAAGATAGTTATAAAGTCGGCGATGTTGTAGAAATGGAAATTCCGACAACGGAGAGTGGCAATCTTTTAGTCAGTGTAGAAAATGGAGTCGGAGTAATTAATCATTTCACACAGAGCTGTGAGAAAGGCAGTACGAAGATAGAATTTAAGGCGACGGCGGAGATGGTTCCCAATATTTACGTTTCGGTGTTGGCGGTTCAGCCCCATCAGAAAACTGTTAACGATTTGCCTATTCGTATGTTTGGTATTGCCAATGTGAATATCTCCAATCCCAACTCTCATCTTGAGCCTGTGATAGACTTAGGCGGCAAGAGTAAATTTGCAAGTAGCGACGAAGTTTCGATTAAAATCAGCGAAAAGAATAAGCAAAAAATGTATTACTCGCTTTCAATCGTTGATGAGGGCTTGCTGTCTATCACCAATTTCAGAACCCCTAAGCCGTGGGCGCAGTTTAATAAGAAAGTAGCTTTGGGAGTAAAGACTTGGGATTTGTACGATAATATATTTGGAGCAATGGCGGGGGAGTATGCCATGATTTCCCCTGCGGGAGGAGGTGATTTTATAGACTACAAATCAATGCAAGATATAAATGCCAAGCGCTATGTTCCTGTGATTAAGAATTTTGGAGTTTTCGAGCTAGGAGCAGGAAAGACAAATAAATTTACATTTAAAGTACCCAACTACAACGGGGAATTACGAGTACAAGTGGTTGCAATATCAGAGGAGCAAGCTTACGGCTCATCCGAGAAGAGTATGATTATCCGCAATCCGATTACCCTTTATGCGACATTACCAAGAGTTTTACGCCCCAACGAGAAAGCAAAAATGCCGGTAACACTTTTCTGTGATGATGGGATTAGTAATGTTTCCTTGAGTGTAAGTTCAAGTGGTCCTGTCAAATTTGCTTCGAGCACTCAGAATGTTAAGGTTACGCCAAACGAAGATAACATTGTTTACTTTGATTTGGAGACTTTGAGTAAGGTGGGCACTGCAAGTGTTGAGGTTGTAGCAACAAGTGGTAGCAAGAAAAGTGTTTACAACATAAACTTAGGAGTATTCCCATCGAGCGATGAGATTACGGTTTCAAGCAAATTTGTTTTGGAAGCGGGCAAATCAGTAACAAAGAATGTTAGCAATATAGGAATGGAGGGTTCTAATAAGAACAGTATAGAATTTTCTATCCTTCCGCCTATAAACATCAGTAAACGCTTGGCATACCTTGTAGGGTATCCACATGGTTGTGCGGAGCAGAAGTCTTCCAAATTGTTCTCTCAGCTATATCTTGATAGGTTGGTAGAGCTTACACCACAGCAAAGACAAGATATCAGCTATAATATTAACGAGGGTATTAGACTCTTGTATCAACACCAAAAGAGTGATGGGTGCTTTGGTTATTGGAGTAGTAGAGGCTTCGTGAATATGTGGGCTACGAGTTATGTAGGAAACTTCCTGTTGGAGGCTAAGCGTTTGGGCTACAATGTTTCGCAGAGTGTTATAAATAATTGGATTAGCGCACAAACACGCATGGCTAAGAGTCCAGAGTCGTATTCTGGCTACAACTCTTCGTACGGTAACTTGATGCAGGCATACAGGCTTTATACCTTAGCATTGGCAGGAAAGCCTGTTACATCAGCCATGAATATATTGAAAGATAAAAATCTTGATGTTACATCTACTTATCTGCTTGCAGCCGCTTATGCACTTACGGGTGAGAAGAGTGTGGGGCGTGAGCTTGCGAAAGGGAGAGGGACAGAGACTCGAAGTAGAAGTAAGTACGGTTACGACAATTCCACCTTTGGTTCCAGATTGCGAGACGATGCTATAATTATGGAAGCAATGTTGATTCTGGGCTATGAAGATGATGCTCTTATCTTAGCAGAGAATATTTCTAAATCGCTAAGTACGAGACATTGGTATAGTACTCAAACGACAGCATTCTGTTTCAAGGCCTTTGGAAATATAGCATCTGAGGTAATTGGAGATGGCAAGCTAAAACTTAATATTGATGCTGATAAGACCGACGTAAGTATTAACTCCTCATCGCCGGCTTTCTTACAGGAACTACGCGAGGGAGACACGAATGTAAAAATAGAAAATAAAGGCGAAGGAAATGTATATGCTTATATTGTTCAGAAAGGAGTGCCTATCAATCCTATAACAGAATCATCAAATAGTAAAGTAGAGATGAGTGTGTCTTATTACGACAAGGATGGTAATACTCTTGATATAAGCAGGTTGAAGCTAGGACAGACTGTCGTAGCACAAGTAACCCTTCGTAATCCGACGAGTTTCAGAATGGAGTATCTAGCTGTTTCTCAGGTATTTCCTTCGGGCTTGGAGATTATCAACAAACGAATACTTAGTGATGCGTCTGGTTCCAAGTCTGGAGATTTCTATCAAGATATACGTGATGACAGGGTGTATAGTTATTTTAATATAGAAGCAAAACAACAAAAGAGTTTTTCGGTGGAACTTACGGCAGCATACTTGGGAGAATTTAATCTTCCTGCCGTGTCGGTCGAAGCAATGTACGATAACTCTGTAAACGCTATTGTTAAAGGCGGCAGGGTAGTTATAACAAAATAGTGATACACATTCGAATATTCAGATTTTCGGATGATGGATTTTAAGATTGTAGAGACGGGGCTTGCCTCGTCTCTTATTTATTGATGAATATTATTACCTTTGCAAGATATTATATTTTAAGTAGCTATGTTTAAAGATTTTAGTTTTCGCGAGGTCTTGGCAGCATTTATGATATTGTTTGCCGTCATAGATATTTTGGGGTCTGTGCCTATTGTTGTGGGGATAAAGCGTAGAGTAGGAGAGGTTAATGCCTTTAAGATAAGTATAATATCCTTCAGTTTGCTACTGTTGTTTCTCTTTGTTGGCGAGGCATTTTTGAAATTCTATGGTATTGATGTGTCGTCTTTTGCCATTGCCGGAGCCTTAATTTTATTTGTTTTGGCACTGGAGATGATAATGGGTTGGGAGCTTTTTAAGTATGAGTTGCCCTCGGCGGCAGGGCTCGTACCTTTAGCCTTTCCCTTAATAGCAGGGGCGGCATCGTTCACTACTTTGTTGGCAATGCGCGCCGAGTATCACAAGATTAATGTAGTGATAGCCTTATTTCTAAATATGGTAGTGGTGTACATAGTATTGAAGTCTACATCAAAAATAGAAAAAATTGTTGGCGAGGCAGGCTTGTTTGTTTTAAAGAAGTTTTTTGGAGTAATAGTATTGGCAATATCGGTAAAGCTGTTTCTAAACAATCTGTTTATCGCTTTGGCAAATCATCAGTAGCAAAATAGATAAAAATAAAAGTCCACAAACACAGTTTGTGGACTTTTATTTTTGTTGACCCACTAGGGCTCGAACCTAGACTCTTCTGAACCAAAATCAGACGTGTTGCCAGTTACACCATGGGTCAATCAATAGCTGTCTTTCTCTAAGACGGTGCAAAAGTAGTCATAATTTTATTTCTGTCAAAACTCCGTGTATTTTTTTTGTTTAATTGTTTGAAGTTGGAATGTTTGGGTCACGGCATCTCAACATCAAATAAAATATTATTTTTGTATCGGTCTAACATTCGATGTCTAAATACCAAGGGTACTAAAATATAAATAATGAAAGTACTTACTTATATCATAATATTAGCAGCACTTGTGTCGTGTAGCATGGATAGTGAGGAATATAAGCTATTGGTGTCTGGTTACACCCTTGGCACTGAGATGGGTTTTGCCGAGCTCATGTTGAAGGATGATGGGCGTTTTGTAGAAATAAATAAATACTATAATGTTGGAGCAAACCCTTCCTTCTTTGCGCTATCCGAAGATGCGAAAAGCCTCTATTTTGTAAATGAGCTTGATAGTTTTGCAGGACAGCATTCGGGAGGAATGATCATACTTGGTTTGGATGAGCAGGTGGGGGAGTGGGTCATAAAATCGAGCATTCCCGTAGACGGGACTATTCCTTGTCACATCAATCTTATAGGAGAGGAGCGGTTTACAATCAATACTAACTATGGCGATGGTTCGGTGTCGGTAGTGGATATTGATGATATTGAGAACCCCAAACAGTGTTTTTACTTTATTACGAATGATACAAGCCGTCAATCACGTATGCACTCGTCGATAGTTGGCAAGGATGGTAAGTCGGTCTATATTGCTGATTTGGGAAAAGACAGGATATGGTACTTTGTGCTTACTGATAATGGGGAGCTAACACAGTTTGATAACGGATTTTTGCAAATGGATAGCTTAGACGGTCCTCGCCATATGGAGTTTTCCAAAGATGGAAATTATTTATATGTACTTAATGAACTGTCGTCGTCGGTGGCTACATGTCGGGTTAATGCAGATAAGGGTCTTAGTGTTGTAGACAAAATATCGACTCTTCCTCCTGATTATAATGGTGAGAATGCTTGTGCCGATATTCATATCTCTGGAGACGGACGCTTTCTATATGTCTCAAATAGAGGGCATAATTCCATTACTGTATTTGGAGTAAATCAGGATGACGGAGGGTTAACCTTTCTAAAAACAATATCGGTGGAAGGCAACTGGCCACGAAATTTTGTACTGTCCTCCGACGGCAGTTTATTGATTGTTGCCAATCAGCGGTCAAAGAGTTTGAGTGTTTTTAGAAGGGATGCAGCAAGTGGCGATATAAGTTTCATAAGTAAAAAGGAGTTTGAGTTTTCGCCATCATGTGTGAAATTCGATGATAATTGAAAATAAAAATATCATGTTTAGTCGTTGAACTGTTTCTCTGTTTAAAGTTGAATAATAAATTGGTTGTCAGTCAGATGTCCGAAAATCTGAATATCTGAGTGTCTGAATATCTGACAATTATAAAAAATATAGAAAATGAAAGTGAGAATTATTATTCTGTTAGCATTTGTGTGCCAGTCGTTTATTTCGTCAGGACAAGATAAAGTCAGCCTTCTATTCATTGGCGATGTGATGGGACATGGACCACAAATCAAGTCTGCCTATATTGATTCTTTGGGTATATACGATTATCATCATTGTTTTAAGTATATTGAGCCGAGTATACGCAGTGCTGATGTAACAATAGCAAATCTTGAGGTGACGCTTGGAGGGTATCCCTATCAGGGTTATCCTCATTTTTCCTCGCCCGACACTTTGGTTGATGCACTAGTCGATGCTGGCATTGATGTGTTGGTGACAGCAAACAATCATATACTCGACAGAGGAAAGAAAGGACTGAATCGCACAATGAATGTTCTTGATGCTAAGGGAGTTCCACACACAGGAGCATTTAGAGATAGTGCCGACCGCAAGAAGCGTAATCCACTTATTATCGAGACTAAGGGATTTAAGTTGGCACTATTGAATTATACTTATGGAACAAACGGCATAGAACAAGAAGCTCCGAATATCGTGAATTATATTGATACGGCAGTGATTAGTAAGGATATTTCGTATACGCAGAGCTTGGGGGTTGACAAGATTATTGTGTTTGTGCATTGGGGTTTGGAGTATAAATTGCAAGCTGTATCCTCTCAAGTACTTTTGAAAGATTTTTTGTGGTCTCAGGGTATTGATGTTTTGATAGGTTCTCACCCTCACGTGGTAGAGCCTGTAATTTGGGAGAAAACACCAGAACACAATAGGATGGTGGCATATAGTTTGGGGAATTTTATTTCCAATCAGCGAACTTCGCCGCGCGACGGAGGAATGATGGTTATGGTGACACTTGAAAAAGATGCAGAGACAACAGCAATCTCTGATGTATCCTATCAGCTAACATGGGTTGACACTCCTGAGGAAGACGGCAAAAAGAAATATTATGTGATGCCTGCACGCTTGTATGCCAATGACACAGTTGCACTCAGTTCTTCTTCGATATATCAGCAAAACAGATATATTGCAGCATCGGGAGAGGTTTTTGCAAATAATGTTAATGTTTTGGAGTCCATATACTATAGGACTATCGACAAGCCGCTTGCCCCTCTTGTTTTTGACGACACATATTTTGACGAGATATTTAGTGATGGGGAGCTGACGGTAGAATTGGAGAATAGCACGACAGAATTGGAGTCTTCGAGGTATGTTCAAATTTCAGAGGAGTTGCAAGCTAAAGGTAGAAAGCGAAAAAAGAGTAAATAAAAGAGCACCGTCCATTAGGCTGATGCTCTTAGTTATGAAAAAAAACAAAGTTATTATTTTAATTTTGCCATAGCCTCTTTCATCCTTGTCATTGCTTTTATAAGATTTTCTTCGGAAGCGGCATAAGATATTCTGAGACATTTGGGAGCCCCGAAAGCAGAACCTGAAACGACTCCTATTTGAGCGTTACTAAGCAAATACATACTTAAATCGTCGGCATCGTTTATTGTTGTAGTTCCGTCAGACTTTCCGTAATAGGCAGACACGTCAGGAAATACATAGAATGCACCCTCTGGAACGCTAGTTTTAAGATTTGGTATTTCAGATAGTTTGTCGATTACCAAGTCTCTTCGTTCTTTAAACTTACTCACCATTTTGGCAACTTCGGAATTGTCGGAGTTGATAGCTTCGGCAGAGCAGATTTGTGCGACAGAGTTTGGTCCAGAGGTGTATTGCCCTTGCAGTTTTATCATTGCTTTAGAAATCCATGTAGGAGCGGCGGTATATCCGATGCGGTATCCAGTCATGGCATAAGCCTTTGACACTCCGTTTATTACTACGGTTCTGTCTTTCATGTTACTGATTTCTGCAATAGAGGTGTGCTTCACGCCGTAGGTGATGTATTCGTATATTTCGTCGGAGATAACGATAATGTTGGGGTGTTTTTCCAGCACTGCAACGAGAGCCTCTAGCTCTTTCTTTGTATAAACACTGCCTGTTGGATTTGAAGGACTGTTGAAGAGGAAAACTTTTGTTTTCGGAGTTATTGCTTGTTCAAGCTGTTGAGCGGTGATTTTAAAATCGGTTTCCACACCTGCTTCAATAACCACGCTTTTACCTTCTGACAGAGTAACAAGTTCCACATAAGTAACCCAATACGGAGCGGGGATAATTACTTCATCGTCTTTGTCGACAAGAGTTTGCAGAGCATTTGCAAGCGAGTGTTTAGCTCCGTTTGACACACAGATTTGTCCTTGCTCGTAGCTGAGATTATTATCTTTTTTAAGTTTTTTTATAATCGCCTCACGTATAATGGGATATCCCGGTACGGGTGAATAGTGAGAGTAGTTGTCGTCTATTGCTTTTTTTGCAGCATTTTTTATGAACTCGGGGGTGTCAAAATCGGGTTCTCCAACTCCAAGACTAATAATATCAAGACCTTGTTCTTTCAGCTCACGGCTTTTTTGTGCCATCGCTAAGGTTGCAGACTCAGCAAGATTTGCAACTCTACTAGCTATTTTCTGTGTCATAACTATATTGGATTTTTTTAGAATTATTATTAGGAGCAAATATATGAAAAACTATCTTATAGAGCATCAAATAGATAAATTACTATTTGTAAATGCGCGTCGCATGTAGCGTATAGCAATATAAAATTCTCTATATTTGTGGGCTGAAATAGGAGTAGAACAAATTAGATTGATAGTGAAAGAGCTTAGGAAGAAATATTATATAGTAAAATCGGGTATTGCGCTCATTTTTATATATCATATTTTTTTGTGGTTTGGTAGTTCGTGCGCAAATCCGGGAATGCCAACTGGAGGTCCAAAGGACACACTTCCTCCTATTTTGCTAAAGAGTGTTCCGAACTTTGATGAATTAAACTACACCAAGCAGCAAGTAGTTTTTACTTTCGACGAGTTTGTCAATACTTCAAAAATCCGAGACGGCTTAGTAATTTCACCTCCGATGAAACGTAAGCCTGGAGTGAAGCGGCGAGGTAAGAGTGTTGTGATACAACTGCGTGATACGCTGCGTCCTGCATCAACATATTCTATGGATTTTAGGAATACTTTGGTAGACAACAATGAGAATAACCCCTACGAGAATTTTCGTTTCCGCTTTTCCACGGGAGAGATAGTCGATACGGGGCGTTGTGCGGGTTATGTGAAAGATGCCGCAAGCTTAGGCGACATGGAGAATGTCTTGCTTATGTTCTACACCGACACGGTAGATACCACCATTTACACTATAATTCCCGATTTCATTGCGAAGACCAACGAAGAGGGCTTCTTTTATACCAATAATTTGCCATCCGATAGCAGTTATTATTTATTTGTATGCTCCGACGATAATGGTAATATGCTTTATGAACCAGGTGAATCTTTTGGCTGGGTCGATGGTAAAATCAGTCCCAACGGGGGATTGTTTACTCATGCCGATACTGTCAAGAATGGCGACTCTGTGAGCATAAGCTCCCATGTTCATGTTGAGAATACTTATATCTCACTATCAGAGCCTTACTACTGGTCGCAATTTTTAGAAACGAATAAAAGGGAGAGTGCGAACAGGATATTTTTCGACTTTGCAGAAGGAGTAGATTCAAGTTTTCATATGGAGATATTGGATTTTGAAAATCCCGAAATATACGTGGAGTACTCAAACAAGAGAGACAGTATTGATATCTGGCTATTGGATACAAGCATTAGTAAAGTTGATTCTCTCTACTTTGCACTTACGTATCGTGCGGGCAACTATCTGCAAGATAGCATTGTAAGCGACACCTTGCTGATGAAGTTTGAACACAAAGAACGTAGGCGTGGTAGCGAAAAACGAGAACGTAGAGACGATAAAGATAGAGACGATAAAGATAGAGACGATAAAGATAAAGACGATACAGCCGATGATACTAAAGAAATGAAGGACACCATACCTCCCGTTGAGAATTTCAAACTGTCGCTGTCGAATACATCGAATTTAGACTTGAATGCAAAAATATCGGTTTCACACAAAGACCCTCTGCAATCTTTCGATAAGAGCAAGGTGCATTTGTACAGTGTTGAAGATAGTGTGAGGACGGAAGTTGCATTTGCAATAGATTTTGTGGGTGTCAGCAAACGAAAGCTGGTGTTAACGATTGACGGCGGCTTGTGGGAAGATGAACAAAGTTATGAGGTGGAGATAGACTCAGCCTGTGCTGTCGATGCCTACGGTCGAGTTAGCGATAATGACCTGACAAAGTTTACTACCCAGAAATTACGTTTTTACGGGACTTATGCAGTCAGCATGTCAGGTTTTCGGTATCCTGCCATATTACAGTTGCTTAATGGAGACGACAAGGAGGGAGTCGTTCGGGAATTACATCTATCAGAAGATGGCGAAGTCAATTTTGATTATCTTAAGCCTGCCGAATACAAGTTACGCTTGATAGAGGACGAAAATGGGGATAGGGAGTGGACAACAAGCTCGTTGAATGGGGAGCTTCGGCAGCCGGAGTCGGTTTACTATTACCCTGCGATATTAGATATTAAGAGCAATAGGGAACATAAGGAGAGTTGGGTCTTCGACGAGGATAAGAGATATTTCAAGCCCAAGAAAGAAGAAAAGAAAAACGACGAGAGAGGAGGTAGAAAGCGTTAGATGCTAGTGAGCGTTTATTATATTAAGAGAGTATAAGGAATGAGATAGAAATAAAGAAGAGGTAATTAGTTGATTGTATAAATTAGTAGATTAGACAGTATGAGAAAACTTATTTATTCACTTAGGGCAGTTTGCAGGTCTAATATGGATAGAAAGATTGATGAAGCGCGATCAATGTCAGACTACTCGGCATTTTTGGATGGGGTCAATAAATTGGGGATTAATAACGAACTCGTGTGGATTGTCGAAGCATATTATTATTCCAAGGAAGGCGAGAAAGGAAGGGCAGTATCATCACTGGAGAAGTTGAAAGATAGTGAAATATTAGGGACTGACGAAAGAGCAGTTGTTGATAAGGCGATAAGTAGAGTAGGTAGAGGCAAGGATTTTGACAAGCTATTTGTAGCCAAAGTAGTGTCAGCATACATATACTCACAAGTTAATAAGACCGACTGGACAGAGTTGCTAAAAGAGCAGCAGGTGCCTTATGCGGAAGAGGCTTTTGAAAGTGTGAAAAGTGTAGAGTTGCGATATGAGCAGGTTTCAAAGGCATTGAGTGTTGAAAATTTAAAGGAAAAAGTCGAGGATGCAGTTAAAGCCGTGAAAGGTTTGTTTGAATAATTATTTTTCGGATAATATAAAAAAGGGCAGGGGAGTGCATCCCGTGCCCTTTGGCATATAAATCAGCTCATGGTTCTACAATCCGAAAGCCTCTTTAATTTTATCGACATAGTCGAGTTTTTCCCAAGTAAATAGCTCTACTTCTTTGGTAACTTGTCCTGAGTATGGAGAGTCGAAAGATTTTGTTACGAATCTTGGCTCGCGTCCCATATGCCCATAAGCGGCTGTTTCCAAGTATATTGGGTTCCGCAGTTTCAGGCGTTCTTCTATTGCGGCAGGGCGCAGGTCGAAAATAGTACGCACTCTTTCGCTAATTTCCACATCGGATATATTTACTTTTGAGCGACCGTAGGTGTTGATATATAGACCGACAGGTTCAGCAACACCAATAGCATACGACACTTGTACCAAGACTTCGTCGGCAACTCCTGCTGCTACAAGATTCTTGGCAATATGGCGTGTAGCATACGCTGCCGAGCGGTCGACCTTAGAGGGGTCTTTCCCCGAGAAAGCACCACCACCGTGAGCACCTTTGCCACCATAGGTATCGACGATAATCTTACGTCCTGTAAGCCCTGTGTCTCCATGAGGTCCACCGATAACGAATTTACCTGTCGGGTTCACATGATAGATGATATTGATGTCAAAAAGTGCTTGTACTCTTTCGGGGAGCTTTGCTTTTACGCGTGGTATGAGTATGTTGACCACATCATCTTTGATTCTTTTTGCCATTGTTGCATCGTCGGCAAACTCATCGTGCTGCGTAGAAACCACTATTGTATGCACTCTGTTTGGGGTGTGGTCGTCGTTGTACTCTATTGTTACTTGCGACTTTGAGTCGGGGCGTAGGTAGCCCATATCTTTGCCCTCACGGCGTATCTCAGCAAGTTCTTCCAATAGTATATGCGACAAATCTAAAGATAGTGGCATATAGTTGTCGGTTTCTGTTGATGCATAGCCAAACATCATACCTTGGTCGCCGGCACCTTGCTCATACTTGTTTTCTCTGTCTACACCTCTGTTGATGTCTGCCGATTGTTCGTGTATTGCCGACAGCACTCCGCAGGAGTCACCATCGAAACGGTATTCGGCTTTGGTGTATCCAATTCTATTGATAACCTTGCGAGCTACCTCCTGCACGTCGATATAGGTTTTTGATTTTACTTCTCCTGCCAGCACTACCTGCCCGGTAGTTACAAGAGTTTCTACTGCCACCTTCGAGTCTGAGTCGAAGGCGATTAGTTCGTCCAATATAGCATCAGAAATTTGGTCTGATACTTTGTCGGGGTGTCCTTCCGACACCGATTCGCTTGTGAAAAAATAAGCCATAATATCACTAATTAAAAAGTTAAACAAAATAATATTCTCCATTGAGAATTTTCTTAATGACAGAGTGTTAAGTGTGTGTGATTGACTGACTTACAAAAAACGAAGTTCGACGTTTTAGCATTTTTTTGTGTGGTTGCAATCATTCACAAATTTGTCCACATTGTTATTTTCGAGGGCAAAGGTAGGGAAAAGTTCAATATCTCCAAAAGATTTCTGTTTTTTAATGCCTTTTGTTTTTGCAGCTGTCCGCACTGTTCACTGTTTACTGTTCATTCCCAGAACATTGGTTGCAAAGTCCATACTTGCTTTGTAGACTTCTTCTACGGCATCGGAGCGAATGGAGTTGCAGATAACGTGAGTGTCGGCATTTGGAAATGCTACTTTAACTTTTTTGTTTTCAGGTGTCGACAGCTTGTCGAACATGTCAAGCATTGCACTTACTTTCACGGTTGGGTCTTGGTGTTTTTCGTCCTTGTAGTAATATCCGAGGAATACGGGGCAAGTTATTTTGTTAAATGTTTCAGTGGTCATGGTCTCCTCAATCAGCTTTTGCAAGTAGACGATAGCCTCGTTTCGGAATGTTACGTCGCAATAATTTTTATATTTCCCGTCGGGAACGGAACGCCAAGAGTGATAATCTCCGCCGTCTATATGTTTGATTATTTTGAGACCCCATGGCTTTGTGAGCAGCCATGTGTGTTTATCGTTTATCTTGATATTTGGAGAATATAAAATCAAGCCGTCCACCATATTGGGAAAGTCTGCTGCCAGCTGCAGCGATAATGTTCCACCTGATGAGCAGCTCATAATCAACACCTTATTGCCTAATGTTTTTGCTATTGCCAGAGCTTCTTTTGCCGCCTCATAAGTTTTCTCGGGTGTCATATCCAGCATAGCATCGGGAGCCTTAAGTCCGTGCCCAGGGAGGCGTGCAAAAAAGGCGTTGCACCCGTTCTTTACAAAACTGACATTTATTGGGAACCCCTCATACCAAGATGCGGTGAAGCCGTGCAGGTATAGGACAGCCCACTCTGTCTTTTGATTTGCAGAGTCTGCCCATAGTACGCGTGCATTATTGTCAACCTTAGTGCCTGCCTGATTTTCCATTGAGTCGACATAAGTTTCGACAGTGTTAATGTCGAAGTCTGACCTCGGATAGTTGTGATTTATAGCTTTCGTTTTTAGACGAGGTCCCAGCAAATATACTAGTAGTACTAAAAGTACTGCCGATAGTAATATAATTGAGAGTTTGTTCATTTGCTTTTGATTGTCTTATCACCGCCACTCAGTAAGTCTAATAGCCTCGCTCCAGCTTCAGTTCTCTTGTATTGTTGGCTTGGGTGTGTTGGTTTGTCCGGATATTTTGCTTCCACCCAGCCTAAGTCCACCAGAGAGTATAGGTATTTTTTCTTATTAATAAAGTGAGCTGACAATTTTAGTTGTTTTAGGAGCTCTGTGGCACTAATCCAATTCCCTAACTTTTTTAGCGTTACTCTTACCTTACCATTGACCTCTTTTCTTACAATTTTTTTAGCCTTAATACTAGCATTAACGCTGGTTTGTACACTGGTTTGTTTACAAAATTCTACTATATCTTGTAAATTCGTCATTATAATGCTCTTAGCTTGGTCACTGATTTTGCTCTTAGCTTGGTCACTAGTTTTGACCTTAGCTTGGTCACTGGTTTTGTACTTAGCTTGGTCACTGGTTTTGTTCTTAGCTTGGTCACTGGTTTTGCATTTAGCTTGGTCACTAGTTTTGCCTTTAGCTTGGTCACTGATTTTGCTTTTAGCTTGGTCACTAGTTTTGCTTTTAGCTTGGTCACTGGTTTTGCTTTTAGCTTGGTCACTAGTTTTGCCTTTAGCTTGGTCACTGGTTTTGCTTTTAGCTTGGTCACTGATTTTGCTTCTAGCTTGGTCACTGATTTTGCCTTTAGCTTGGTCACTGATTTTGCCTTTAGCTTGGTCACTGATTTTGCCTTTAGCTTGGTCACTGATTTTGCTCTTAGCTTGGTCACTAGTTTTGTCCTTAGCTTGGTCACTAACAATGTCTTTAGTAAAATCACCCTCTCTTATAGGTAATGTTACCAATACATAGTGAATGTCGTCAGTCTCGAAACTCGGCTCCGGTGAGCTATTTCCTTGCATTGCTCTGTATATTGTAGGGAATCCCGTGCCTCTTCCTTCTGTCAGGTGAAGCTCTTTGAGGAAATCTCCGATTCTGCGGTTTCTATATTCTCGTGCTACAATTTGTTTCCGTGTTGCCAATGTGTTTGCGTCTACTGGAGGCACGGGTCCGGGATAGCTCAGGATTGTTATCTTATCAGGAAAAACCTGAATTTCAATAGGCGAGGCTATCTCATAACTCTTATGATACACTGCATTTGCCAATGTTTCTTCTACCGCTTCGAATGGGTAGTTGAAGAATCGTTCTGCCTCTGCCTTTTCAGGTGTTTTCTGAACTTTCTCTACTATAATATGGGTGCGAATATAAGACAGTGCTGAACGAAGTTGCTTGTGAATAGGTCCTTTAAAATATATTTCGTCAAAACTTTTCCCCGAGTCATCCTTATGCCATACTAGTTCTATTTGAGCCCTTTTGAAAAACTTCTCAGGATGTTCTGAGAAAAACAGGAGTCCGACATTTATCGGACGAATATCTTCTTTAGCACCCTTTACAATGAGCATGGCCCTACACAAATCGGCAAAGTCCATTTTCGCACTGTCATCATATAAATCACTTCTTATTTCCTGAAGATATTCACGGATTAAACCCAAGTTCAAATCGTTTAACTCAGCGAGGTTGTTCACTCTGTCATCGAAAGGTATTCTTGCTGCGAGCTCTTGCAATTGCCTTTTATTCTCGTCTTTTGCAACTATCGATTTTGAGCCTAAGCGTATATATTCGTTTCTCTTAGCTCTTTGTGTCAGACTCTCAGGTGCAGTGTATGGTCTACTATCTCCGGCAGGACACCAAATGACCAAAATGTGCTTTTTGTCAATGATGTACGGCTGAGTTATCGGATAATAATTAGGGCTTATCTTACTTACCAATTCTATTATCTTTTTTTGAATATTGTCTAGTTCATATGTAGTTAAGCCTTTAGGTGGTAATTTTGACTGACCCCTGTTCTCTTCTATTCCGATGATAATATAACCTCCACCCCAATTATGCAAATCATTAGCAAAGGCACACATTGTATGTGCAACAGCCTCAGGGTTCCATCCTGCTTTAAATTCTAAGCGTTCCCACTCAATAGTCTCACCTCGAATTAGTTTTTCTATGTTGACCGACATTCTCATCCTTGTTGTTTTTTATTGTTCTTTCAAATAATCATCAAATAAGCAAATCAGTATATATCAAAACATTACGCAAACAAAAACTTTTTAGGCAGCTCCATTTTATCATATAAGAAATACACCTCCACAGTTTTCAAAACCCTGGAGGTGTAAAATTTCTAATCAATGATGGTCATTTCGTCAATAAGGTTCTGTGCTCCGGCGTATTTATCTATTATCCAGAGAACAAAGCGTATATCTACATTAATACATCTTTGCAGTTCGGGTTCAAAAGCTATATCGCCGCTCATAGCTTCCCAGTTACCGTCGAAAGCGAGTCCCACGAGTTGCCCTTTGCCGTTTATAACTGGACTTCCTGAGTTCCCTCCGGTAATATCGTTATTCGATATGAAGCATATTCGCAAGTCGCCGTTTTCGTCGGCATATCTACCAAAGTCTTTGTTTACTAGTAGTTGTTTCATGCGAGGTTTAACGTCGAATTCCGAGTCGCCGGGTATTTCTTTTTCAAGGTATCCTTTGTGAGTAGTGAAGTATTTATATTCTACGGCATCGTGAGGCTCGTAGCTGCCAACTGTTCCGTATGTCAGGCGCATGGTGCTGTTGGCATCGGGGTAAAAGCTCTTGTCGGCATCCATTTCCATTAGTGCTGCAAGGAGTTGTTTTCGTGCTTCTATAAATGCTCCACCTTCACTGTATATCTTCCTATATGCATCGAGAGCCTCTTTTGATGTAGAAATGAAGACATCTTTACGTGCAGCTTTTAGAGTGGGATTATCAAGGAATGCCTCTGCCTTGTCTCTATTTACCACTATTGAGTTTGCATAAGCCTTATCAAAATATTTTTGGGTATCTCCTTTATATTTAGAGACAATTGTCTTTACAAAATCGGGGTAGTACTTTGGGTTGACGTTTTTGATATAAATTTTCATCAGTTCAATAGCGACTTTCTTATCTGTCTCGGTGTCGTAGTCTTTAAATATTTCCGGTAAGCCTTCTTTCATCTTCGCGGCCACTTCTTTTAGCCTGCCTGAGTCTTCATCCTTACTGGCTTTCAGAATATTTACTATTGTAGACATTGTTCTGCCCATTTGATATGCCTCGGGTCCGCTTAATATAGCTTCTATAAGATATGTTTGTGCTGCGGATTTATCGGTATCCGAATAGCTTTCTTGAATTACTTTCAGGGCATCTCCATATTTATCCTTTCTATCTGAAGTCTCATTTATCCAGTCTGTCAGTTTTTTTTCTAGATTTTGTTTCTTTCCTACCACATCAAGGTTCTCGATTCCCTTATTTTGTCCGATGCTGTATTTATAGTAATTGGAGCTGCGTGCATATTTTGAGGCATACTGAATACGGGCTTTATCGCTAGTTTTCATGTAGTTGCCTAATATTTCGAGTTTTTTAGCTCTGACTTCCTCACGTACAGAGTTTATATAGTCTCTTGTATTCTCAACTCCAAAAGATGTTGCATATCTGTCGGTAGATCCGGGATATCCTAGTACCATTGTGTAATCTCCGTCTTCAACTCCCTCTATGGATATAGGCAGGTGGTATGGAGCATCGTAAGGGATATTGTCTTCGGAGTATTCGGCAGGCGAGCCGTCGGGTGCAGTATAAATTCTAAACATGCTAAAGTCGCCCGTATGGCGTGGCCACATCCAGTTATCGGTATCTGCGCCGAATTTTCCTATTGATGATGGTGGTGCGCCTACTAGTCTAATGTCTTTGTATGTTATGTAGACAAACATAAAATACTGATTCCCCTCAAACATAGGAACAATGTCAACTTCGTATTTGTTGTTCTCAGAGGCTTCATCCACAAGGGCATTAATTGTATTCTCGAAAGCGTGGTCGCTACCATCGCCATCATCATGAATTGCTCCAGTAAGTTTTTCTGTTACATCTTCGGCTCTTATTAGGAAAGTTACAGTCTTACCCGGATTTGGTAGTTCCTCTTTAAGCGAGCGCGCCCAGAACCCATCTTTCAGGTAGTCGTGTTCAACGCTGCTGTGGGCTTGTATCTCGCCGTATCCGCAATGGTGGTTTGTCAAAAGAAGTCCTTTCTCCGACACTAGTTCAGCAGTACACGAGCCATGGTCTAATGCCACGATGGCATCTTTCAGGCTTGTGTTGTTTATATTATAAATATCCTCGGCAGACAGTTCGCAGCCCAGTTCCTGCATTTTTTCGATATTTAATCTTTTCACTAGGGGAAGTAACCACATTCCTTCGTCGGCTTTTGCAGTGCCACAGAGTAGTAGTGCCGGTAATAACAGTAGTAGTAATTTTTTCATCGGTTTATAATTTTATGGTGATTTATACTATTTACAACTAGACAGCAGCGATTTAGCATTCTTCACGGCAGCCTCCGACGGAGGGTCTCCCGACAGCATTTTTGCTACTTCTGTAATTCTTTTTTCTTTATCTAATTTCTCTATATCGGAGAAATCCTTGTTTATTTCGGCATCATGATATTTGAACACAAACCAATGATTATCGGCGTGAGCTGCAATTTGTGGCAGGTGCGTTATATCTATAACTTGCACTTTCTTGGAAAGGCTTTTTATCAACTTTCCCATTTTTAGTGCGACATCACCGGAGATGCCTGTATCAATTTCGTCGAATATAATTGTCGGGATGCTGCCTTCCTTATTCATTGCCAATTTTATACAGAGCATAAACCGCGATAGTTCTCCTCCCGATGCTATTTTTGATATTTCTTGTGGAGCAGTTCCTCTGTTTGCCGAAAAGAGGAATTTCACAGCGTCTTGTCCTTTTTCAGTATAGTTGTCGAGTTTTGATATGTTTACTTGGAATACCGAGTTTTGCATCGACAGTTCAGACAAGCCCTGCAGGACAATTTTTTCCAATTCTGTCACGGCTTGTTTTCTACTCTTTGTCAGTTCTGATGATATTTTGTCGAGTTCTTTTGTAGCTTTCTCCAGTTCTTTTTGAGCATCGTTCATTGCGACATCGAAGTTGTCAATATGGCTCAATACAGTTTGATAATTCTCTCTGATAGCAATGAGTTCCTCGATATTATCGACTTTATGCTTATGGAGCATCGAGTTTACAAGGTCTATCGTATCCCTGCATTTCTCCAGTTCTGTGGGGTTGTACTCTATATTGCTGTCAAGTGTTTCTATTTCCGCCATTACGTCCTGTATATCTATCAGAACTCCCTTAATACGTTCAGTCAGACCCAGCAATTTTGGGGAATATTCTGCCACCTTAGACAACCTGTTCATTGCAGAGTTCAGCGACACAACTGCACCGGTATCTTCGTTGTCGAGATAGTTAGCAGCCTCAGCTAGGGCAGTTTTTATCACTTCGGCGTTAGATAATACATTTACCTCTTGTTCTAGCTCCTCAAAATCAGCATTTGTAATTTTTATATCTGCTAACTGCTCATATTGGAATCTTATATACTCTTCGTTTTCAAGGTTTTTCTCTCTGTCTTCAATAATTTTGTCCAGAATATCCTTCTTAGTTTTATAATTGTTATATTTTCCTTTATAACTGTCGAGTAACGAGCGGTTTTCGGCAAGGCTGTCCAACACCGCCAGTTGGAATTTAGAGTTCCCTAATTCAAGATTCTGATGTTGGGAGTGGAGGTCGACTAGTTTTGCGCCTATTTCTTTCAGTAGACTGAGATTTATGGGAGTATCGTTGATAAAAGCACGCGACTTGCCCTCTGCCGATATTTCTCGTCTGATTGTAGTTTCGTTATAAAAGTCAATGTCATTTTCAGCAAATAGGTCTTTCAGATTTATATTTTTCAAACTAACGACGGCTTCCACGATACATTTCTTGGATTTATCGTTTATTGCAGAGCTGTCAGCCCGCTCGCCTAGTATTAGCGACAAAGCCCCCATGAGAATTGATTTTCCTGCCCCGGTTTCGCCAGTGATGACAGTAAGACCACTTTCAAAAGACATTTCTGTACTTTTGATTAGCGCATAGTTTCTTACATATAAAGACTGTAACACTGATTATTATTTGAAGTTAATAACTGTTGCTGCTTAGTATTTTATCATACTTTCGGGCATTTGCAGGGTCGCACTCTGTAAGGATATTGTGAGCCTTTTGTCGCTGTTCGGAGTCGGATTTCTCATAAATACTCACCAATTCCTCAGCCTTTGTGCTAAAGAATACTTGCATGCAGTATAGTCCGGGGCGGGCTTTGAATATTTTTTCGATATTTTCCAAAGATTTTGTGATATTCGTTCTTCCGTCGTCGGGTTTATCGTTCAGCAGGTCAAGCCCTTGTCTGTGATATTCGTACATACAATCTCGAAATCCCTTGTATGAGCCGTTTGTCAAGTTTTCCACAAACCAATATCTGCTTTTCCTGTCTGACGACGACCATCCGGGTCTTCCAAGACTCTGTGCATTATTTACCACCGCTTGTGCTCTTTGGTAGAACTCCGACCCTCCCTCTGGAGCGAAGCTGTCGTAATCATATCCCAAAATCATGTACACATAGAATGCTATAATATTGGCGAGGTTGTCCTTACTGCTACCATTTTCCTCATATTCTAAGGGGGTATTAGGAACATATTTCACACTGAAATTATCGTCATTGATATTCAGAAGAGTTGATTGGTAAGTAGAGTTAAAAACCGGGCGTCGGGATTGAATTCTGATGCTTCCTGAAAATTCGTCAGAGCCGCTCTGTTGCTCCAGAAGTATGTAGATGCTGCAGTCGATGCGTTCCTGAGATTGATAGCTGTCTGTTGTCCACACTCTGCTGTTGACGAAGTCGCTGATGTCTTTCTGCATAGACTTAAAGAAATCTGCACCTACGTTTCTGATGGATTCCTTACCTGTCACGGCGACATTGCACCGAATTTCTTGAGTACTTCCAATGAAAGCCATTGCAACAAAAGCTGCTATGCACACTATGCGAGACAATATTTTACAGAATCTACTCATTGTGGTTTCATTTGTAAGTTAAGATACGGCATTGCAAATATAATCAACAATATCCGCGGCAGCCTCTTTTTTTGTTTTTACTCCAAACTCCGTAATTTTGAAATTCGAGTCTATAAAGGTAATCTTATTTGTATTCTTGTCAAAACCGGCATCTTTATCTTGCAGAGAATTTAAGACTATCATATCCAGTTTTTTCTTTTGAAGTTTGCTTTTAGCTTCTTCAATGCCTTTGGAAGTCTCTAACGCAAAGCCGATTAGCAGCCTGTTTCCTTTATTTTCTCCTAATTTTTGAGCGATGTCGGGATTAGGACTCAGCTCTATGTTTAAATTTGCAGTATCACGTTTTATTTTTGAATCTGCGATATGCTTGCATTTATAATCGGCTACGGCAGCAGTAAGAACAGCACCACAAGCATTTTTGAAATTTGCTGTTGTCGCTTCATACATTTCCTCAGCCGACACGACATTAATAATTTTGATATTGGGCGATTTAGGTTTGAAAGTAGCCTTTCCGAGTATCATTGTAACCTCGGCACCCTCATTTGCCAAGGCATCAGCAATTTCACATCCCATTTGTCCTGACGAGAAGTTAGAGATAAATCTGACGGGATCAATTTTTTCTACTGTTGCGCCTGCATTAAGCACAAAGTGCTTTCCTTTCAGTTTTTTAGAGCCGTACAATAGGCTGCAAACTTGTTCGACGATTTGCTCAGGTTCTTGCATTCTGCCTTTACCCATTACTCCGCTAACCATTTCTCCCTCAGTTGGTTCGACTATATGAATGCCGTGGTTTTTTAGGCTCTTGATGTTGGCAGAAGTTGTAGGATGTGCATACATATGCGGCTCCATGGCAGGACACACTACAACGGGAGCAGTATTAGTAAGGTATGTTGCTATTACAAGGTTGTCGGCAAGTCCTGTTGCCATTTTTGATATTGTAGTGGCTGTAGCAGGAGCAATAAGCATAAGATCTGCCCACTGTCCCATCTCTACGTGGGAATGCCACGTGCCATCGTCATTTGCAAAAAACTCTGACTCCACGGGTTTGCCGGATATTGCAGCTAATGTTACCGGAGAAATGAATTTCTTTCCTGCGTCAGTCATTAGTATCTGTAAATCAGCACCTTCCTTTAGTAACAAACGAGAAAGCACAGCTGCTTTATATGCTGCTATGCTTCCTGTTATTGCTAATATTATCTTTTTGCCCTTTAGTCTCATTGGCATAAATATCAAGTGTTACACAGTATCCGCTTTTGTTCCATCTTTAGCAGGATTTCGGAAGTAAATATCATTATCCATAAACTCCTGAAATGCTATAAGTACAGGTTTAGGTAGACGTTCATAGAATTTTGATATTTCTATTTGCTCCCTATTTTCAAACACTTCTTCGAGATTGTCTGTTGCCGATGCGAAGTCTTGAAGTTTTTGTATTAGCTCTTCTTTCATATCGGCACTAATTTGGTCGGCACGTTTTGCCAAAATAGAGATTGTCTCATATATGTTCCCCGTTTCTCGTTCCAAGTCGCTTACATTACGAGAAACTGTTGTCGAATCTGCTTTAGTCTTTTTAAAGTCCATTATATTGTAATTTTATTTTTATTGCTTAGTTTTCCAATTCCACATCGTCAACGTGCACCCACTTTTCCATGTGTTTCTCGTACTTGTCTAGCTCCTTGCGGTATTGGCTTTTTGGGAACTCATCGACAAATGCGAAATACTCGTCCATAGCCATCGACATTCTTTTGGCTTGTTGTTCAGGTATACTCTTGTCGGCATACAAATAGGAAGCTTTCACAAGCATGTAAAGCATTTTCTCTCTGTATTTTGTGTTTGGATAGTCTTTCAAGGAATTTTTTAAGGCAATCACCGATGCTTGATATCTTTCCATCCCGTAGTATAGCTCTGCCGATAGGTACGATTTGTCCACCAACTTGTCTTGCATTTCTGCAATAATGTTGCGAGCCTCGTTAACTTTGCGGCTGTCTGGGTAAGCATTTATAAACAGTTCCATAGCGTCGACACATTCTTGAGTTATGCTTTGGTCGAGCCTCACACTCGGCGATAATTTATACAAGCTGTAGCCTGCAAGATACATTGCCTCTTCAGCATATTGGCTTTGCGGATTTTGAATAAACAGCATTCTAAAGAATTGATTAGAAGTGGTGTACATCTTTCTGTTGAAGTTGCAGTAAGCATAGTAATAGTATACCTCTTCCATTTTGCTTGTCCCCCTATAAGCATTGAGGACATTCCTAAACAATTCGCTTGCACGAGAGTAGTCTCCCTGGTCGTAATACTCCTTTGCAACTTTAAACTTGTATTCGTAATCTGTACTTTCCAATACAGTTTGGTATCGACTCTTGCATGAACCTAGCACCAAGATTGACACCACTAGTAGTAATGATATTTTTATCCTTTTTTTCACGTGCGCAAATATATGAACTTTTAAGCAAATGAGCTACTTTTTCTTAGAAAAATGGTAGCTCATCTGAAACATAAACTCTTTTTTGCGTGAAATATTATCCTCCGCTGAACATATCTTTCAAGTTGTCGAAAAAGCTTTTGCCGGTATCGTTCGGGTTAACCTCAAAGTTTGGAGACTCTTTCAGCTTCTCAAGTGTTTTTTTCTCGCTGTCTGAAATCTTTTTTGGAACAACACCCACAATTCTAACCAATAAATCACCTCGTGATTTTAGTCTTGAATTTACTTCTGGGAGTCCTTTTCCTCTTAGCCTAAGTATTTTGTCGGGCTGAGTTCCGGCTTCTACTGTGACGTTTGCAGCACCCTCTATTGTTGGTATTTCTGCCTGAGCGCCCAGTGCTAAATCCACAAAAGACATTCTGAGTTGGTATATCACATTTCGTCCGTCTCTCTCTAATTTTGGGTCTTTTTCTTCTTCGATAGCAACGATTAGATCGCCAGGTATGCCGTTGCGTCGTCCCGCATTTCCCTTGCCGGTCATGCTCATTTGCATTCCTTCGGCAACTCCTGACGGAATGTTTACGCTAACTATTTCTTCTGCTTGTACAATGCCCTCGCCATGACATGAGGTGCATTTGTCAACTATCATTTTGCCCTCGCCACCACATGATGGGCATATAGATGCTGTACGCATCGCACCAAGTATGGTTTGAGTTACTCTTTCCACTTGTCCATGTCCGTTGCAGGTGCTGCAAGTCGTGGTCTTAGAACCCTTTGCTCCTGTTCCTGAGCAATTTGTACATTTTACTTTCTTGCGGATTTTTAGCTTCTTCTCTACGCCGTTCAGCACATCTTTGAGCGTAACTTTTACCCTCACCCTTAAATCAGAACCTTGTGAGTGTCTTGCACCGCGAGCACTGCCGCCGCGCCTACCGCCAAATAAATCGCCGAACATATTGAATATGTCATCCATATCCATGCCGCCGCCGCTGAAGCCACCAAAACCACCACCTGCTTGACCGCCCATTCCTGCGTGTCCGAATTGGTCGTAGCGTTGTTTCTTTTCGGGAGTACTCAGAACTTCGTAGGCTTCGGCAGCCTCCTTAAATTTGTTCTCAGCCTCCTTGTCGCCAGGATTTTTGTCGGGATGATACTTTATTGCCAGTTTTCTATAAGCCTTTTTCAGTTCGTCGGCACTAGCGCCCTTGCTGACACCCAGAACTTCATAATAATCTCTTTTTGACATATCTACGTATTTTTCATTTGCTCCTATTCGCCAATCACGACCTTTGGAAATCTTATTACCTTATCTCCCAAAGTGTAGCCTTTCTGTATGACATCGACGACCTTGCCTTTCAGCTCCTCCGACGGAGCAGGAATTTTTGTCACTGCATCATGCAAATCTGTGTCAAAATCTTGATGCATAGCCTCTATCTCTTTCACACTATTTTTATTGAGGAAAGATGTAAACTTGTTGTGAATCAGCTCCATTCCCTCGATTACGGAGTTGATGTCGTCAGATTGTTTCGCTAGCTCTAAGCCTCTGTTCAGGTCGTCTATAACAGGAATCATATCCTTAAAGATACCCTCGCCAGCAGTTTTTATCAAGTCCATGCGCTCCTTGCTAGTGCGACGGCGGTAGTTATCGAATTCAGCTTGTAGCCTTACCCATTTATCATACCATATCTTAGACTCATCCTCCTTTGTATCCTCTCCTCCGGGAGCATCCTTTTCCTTCTGGGGTTCTTCTTTCTCCGCGTTCTCCTTGTCGTCTTGAGAATCTATTGTTTGGTCAGAAATGTTGTTGTCCTCTTGCTCAGAAGACAATTCCTCCGCATTCAACTCTTCATTCTTACTATTTTCGTCTTTCATATATTTATATTTTTTGCGTCTTCGCTATATTAGATAATTATCTAGCTATCAAATTATTCAATTGTAATATTATATTATTATGATATCAATAACAGCCCCTACTACGCAAAAAACTTGCCATCTGTCACGAACGTGACATAATGACAGTTTGCATTTTCTGGGTTTGTGTATTTCTTTGCAATATCCTGCTGCTGTCTCTTGGCTTCCTATTGGGTGATTTCTTATCTTCCTAATTTTTCGTAAGTGTCATCTTAATTACTCCAGATGCCTAACCCACATTGCAGTAAAAAGTGTTTAGATGGTCAAGTTAGGTTAAACTTGAATTTTCTTTTAACCTCAAGTCGATGAGGATATTCTGAGATTTTGGTAAAGGAGCAAAATATATACGCAATTGACTCTGAGAGCCTCAAACCGTTTTGTAGTGCACTGGTATTTTTTGCAGATTTGAAGAACATATATGACCTTTGCAATATGTTTATTAGATGCTCATTACGACAGAACCCTTCGACCATGAAGTCGGAACACTACTTTCGGGTAGTGGAGAGTTATCGTGAT
>JBKEAJ010000138.1:0-10753 GCA_047972135.1 Bacteroidales bacterium
TGGCGGGTACGTGGCTGATATTGGCTGGTTTAACCTAATGTTCTTTTCACTTAGGTGTGGGAAGTTTGCGACTGACAACATAGTAGGTCACAGAATAGGTCACAGATTTTATTAATCATTAAAAACGATATTATGATGAAAAGTACATTTAAAGTAGCATTCTTCCTAAAAAGGAAAGCTGTAAGACATAATGGGACAGTCCCTATCATCACACGAATTACCATCAACGGTAAAGTAGCTCAATTTGCAACAAAGTTCTATATTGCTCCCGAGCAATGGAGTGTTCCCCGAAGTTGTGCGTTAGGTCAGACCGCAAAAGCTAGAGAAACAAACTCACTACTCGAAGAAATCAAAGCTCGGCTATACAGTGCTTACCACGAGCTTATGCTGAAAGATGCTCACGTAACTTCGGAGAAGGTAAAGACTGAGTTTCTAGGTATCTCAACACACAACGAAACGCTGATTTCTCTTTTCGACAGACACAACGAAGATGTAAAGAAACTTGTAGGCATCTCGAAGTCGAAAGCCACGTATCAGAAATACACGGTTACGAGGAAGCACGTTGCAAACTTCATCAAGAGCAAATACAAGCTGTCGGATATTTCCTTGAAGGAGATAAATCTGATGTTCTTGGAAGATTTTGCCGTGTATCTACAAACGGAGTGCAATTGCAACTCAAACACAACAGCAAAGTTCATGCAGTTCTTAAAGCGTATAGTTCTGATAGCTCGAAACAACGGCATCATATCAAGCGACCCTTTCTCCAACTACAAAATCCGCATCAAGAAAGTTGACAGAGGATACCTGACAGAAGACGAGCTAAAACGAATGCTACAAAGGAAGTTCCTCATAAAGCGACTGGAGATAGTGCGTGATATTTTCATCTTCTCTTGTTTCACGGGACTGTCATACATCGACGTGAAGAACCTCACAACCGACAGCATCAAAACAGGCTTCGACGGCAAACAATGGATTATGACCAAACGCCAAAAAACAAACGTTCAGTCGAACATCCTGCTTCTGGATATTCCATTAAAGATTATCGAGAAATATAAAGGTCAGCCAAATCGTTATCTATTGCCTGTATTAAGTAACCAGAAAATGAATGCTTACCTAAAAGAGATTGGCGACTTATGCGCTATAAATAAGGAGATTACCTACCACCTTGCTCGGCACACATTTGCGACCACAGTTACTCTCGCAAAAGGAGTTCCGATAGAATCGGTTTCAAAAATGTTAGGTCATAGCAACATCCGGACAACCCAAATTTATGCTCGGATTACTAATGAGAAAATTAGTAGGGATATGAATTGTTTAGAGGAGAAGTTGGAGGATATGAATGGGATGATTCGGTTGTAGTTTGAAGTCGAAAATTTCGACTTCAAGATTTGGGAGGTATAAGGTGGTCGATTTCGACCGCCTTTCTTTCTATCAATTTATTCCTGCTTTTTAAGGTCTGCAAAATCGTCAAGAATAAACTCGGTTATTGCGTCATAATCTAACTTCTCACTATCTAGCTTGGAATAATCAGTAGCAGGTTGCCCAAATTCCTCAATCAACTTTTGTTTTATTAGGTCGTATGGTTCGCCATCATATGCCATATCAAAATAACCCGCAAACTGAGGCACATAACTATCCGGCAGGTATATAATTTCGGTTCCTCCTGCAATCTTTACTACATTATACAAATCTTGTCTGAATGAATCAAGCCAACCATATCCATAGATTTCATATATTTGATAATATCGGTAAATTGTAGATAATATACCTACAGATTTGGATAATGATAGGTCGATAGGGCAAGGACTGTCATACTCTACTCTAACGGGTGAATGTTTATCATCTATAATGTAATATTCCCAATCATTATTATCCACACTACCATCAAAATTGATTGCTCTCTTCATATCTAATGCTATCAATTTATTCATAATTATTACCCAATCCTCTTCCGTTTCTTTACCGGTTAGTTTTGAATTAGTTATTGCACACAGACTAGAACCCATTTTCTTGCTTTTTGAGGTTAGCTTTCAAATATAAATATTGTTTCATTAAGGTGCAACTTTCCACAAATAATCCCTGCTCTCATCCCATTCACAAAGATACTTCCGCTTTCTTGCAATAAAACAAACCCAATCACGTATATTTGCCACCACACACACAATAGCTTTTAAGCAAATAAGAAATAACCCATGAACTTCAAATACCTCACAAACAAAGAAACCAACCAAATCGAAACACTCTTTAATTCAGCCTTCTCAGACTCCGAAGGAATTGACGAAGGGCGAATAATAGGCAGTCTATCAAAAGAACTAGCTTCTGATATAGATGATGAGAATATATTTTGTTTTGGTGCTTTTGTTGACGAACAACTAGTTGGTTGTATATTCTTCTCGAAGTTATTTATTAAGACTGAAACGGAAGTGTATATGCTTTCCCCTGTTGCTGTGGATACTAAACATCAAGGTGAGGGGATTGGTCAGAAGCTAATAAACTTTGGTCTGAAAGAGTTGAAGAACAAGGGTGTTGATGTTGCGGTTACTTATGGTAGTTCTGACTATTATTCAAAAGTTGGATTCAAGGCATTATCAGAAGATGTGATAAAAGCTCCCTACAAACTTTCAATACCGGAGGGGTGGCTTGGGCAATCCTTAACAGGAAGTTCAATTCCTAATATTGAGGAGCGTCCCTCTTGTGTAATACAATTTCAAGAGCAGTCGCTTTGGTGATATGCCTTAAATCCGCCCTGCGCCTATTCCATCCCGTCCGCAAAGGTGTTTTCGGTTTCTTCACGGAGGAGCAAGACCAAGCCACGAGGGTTTGATAAAAAATCTTCCTCTTTCCCTCATGCTTCGGGCGAGCGTATTTTTCACCAAAGTCTTGCACCACCTAAAACCTACACCACAAATGCGACCGAAACGAAACAGACACACGCCGACCTTTATACGCATAAATCAAAATGTAAGACCTCGATGTGGAATGCCACAATGGTTATTCCCGAAATAAAAACGAAACGACTCCACCTCCCATTTCCGCATCAAAATGGGGTTAAAATCTTCAAAATTTAAAGTTATGGTATCAGAAAAAACACTTAAAAAGTACGGATTCACAGGCATGAATAAATACTATGAGTACGTACAGGAGTCCATCGTTAATGGGCAACGCAAACAGGCTCCACAGCTTATAAAGGATATGAGTGAGGAGCAAAAATACCAATTCATTAAGCACCTTGACCTCAATCAATCAATCAATCAATCAATCAATCAGCTGACTTGTCAACCAACCAACCAACCAACCAACCAACCAAGTTGCCAATCAACCAACCGACCAACTGACCAAGTTGCCAATCAACCAACCGACCATAGGTTTGCACCCAACAAATAAAGAACACTTTTGAGGAGTTACGACTGTCATTTTTGACAGTGGCAAGGTGTGTCTTTAGGACCTGAAATAAATTCAGGACCCAAAAACGCCTTGCCCTCTCGGGAAGTAATTAGACTCCGAAGTCGTTTAATTTTATGGTGGTAAGATCGGTAGTTTTATTATTAGGCAGACGACAGATTTCCGATATGTCGTATATTTACAGCTTAAACAAAACGTTGCGTGTAGCGTAAAAAGCAACTGCAAGACCATTGAACATCAGAAACAATAAATTACAAATGACTGAAATTGCAACTCTGAATAAGAATCTTACTGAGGTTAAAACCAAAATCTATGATAGACTATCTTTCGATATTTCCAAAGTGAGTAATGAACTTGAAGGAACCGAATACGATGCTTGCCAATTTGAACCTAATGGGATGAAAATTATTTCTAGGAGTTCTAAAATAACACCTAAGAAAGTAGGTCAGTTTGTAACGTTCTGGAAACGGAATCAAAACGGAGAAACAGAATCAAAACGGAGAAACAGAATCAAAACGGAGAAACAGAACCATATTCAGAAAATGACCAATTTGATTTTTATGTAGTCAACGCATTTATCCAAATCTCGCTTTATCATTTCTACATCAATGGTAGCTTGACGTATTGAGTCTTTAACTCCTAAGAACCCATTATACTCTGTAATCAGCTTTTGGTATAATCTCACATCTTTACTGCTCATCCCATCCATATAAGATGAAATCTGCTGTTTGCGAGAGCTGACTGCATTCAACAGCTCTACATCATTCAGATTCGTGTTAAATCCTATTGTGTAGCTGAATAGTGTATCTACCTTACTCACCAACTCCAATTGTTGAACGTATATCTTATCGTATTCTTGTGTCTTTTCTACTATGCGGTTCACTTCCACTTTATTTGTTTGTACATAGCAGAAGAATATTAGCACGCCTAGCAATACGCTTGCAATTAAAAAGCCTGAGAATTTCAGGTAGGCGTTGGTTACTTCTTTGTGATTTTTTGATTTCATTGTGATATGTTTACTTTATTCTGTCATATACTCGTTGGGGAATTCTATTTAGATCCTTGCCTTGACTTTTCATTAATTCGATGTATTGTTCGTAGTTGCTTTTTGCTGCTTCATAGTTTTCAAGCTCCCAGTAGGCATCGCCAAGATTGATGTAAGCGACTACTCTATCGGGGAAATTAGCAATTATTTGCTCTAGGATAATGATTGCTTCATGGTATTGTCCAGACTGTTCTATGTAATATGCAATATCATTAAAATACCGGCAATTATCCTTTCCTATCGGATGTTTCTCTAAATAAAAATTAACTCTTGCTATGGATGGCTTATCAATTTTTTTATTCTCTTTTATGTAATTGTAAATTTCATTTAAACTATTCTCCAGAGAAAAATAACCATCACAAGATTTTTCTCGGGCATGAACTAAATAATCAGACTGCTTAATAGATTCAAAACTGATACTATCAAATAAGTAAGTGCACTCTTCTGTATAAACATCAAAATCAACTTTATCGATACTGGCAGTGATACTTTTAAGTAGTTTAATTTCACCATCTTGAAACCCCAAGTGTAAAGTCTCGTAATCCCTTGCATTCCCTGTTAATTCTAGATCAATCACAATTTGATTTTGCTCTTTCCGAATATCTTCAACCACCATAGCATAAGAAAGGTATTCTTTTAACTCGGATAAGAATTTTGTCTTAGACATCAGGTGCCTATTACCATTCGTCATTAGAAAAAAACTAAGTTCAAAATGTTCTCTATCAAATATTATTAAATCCAATTCTTTATCATCATTAATATCGATTATAAAGTGCTTTTTGTCTATGTTTTCAAGATGTGATTTGTTTAAAGGTTGTTCAATATTATACGGGTTTAATGAATCAATCCATAACTGTACACTATTCGGCAAATTATCAATTCTATAAAACTCAAAATAATCTCTAGGAGCTCCTTTATATATTGTGCCTTCCATAAATAAAGGCTCTATCGTGGTTGAATAAGAAGCACTATCATTTGACTGCTTGGCTATCTCAAATCTAGTAGTATTTGATTTAGTGGAGTACAATACCAAGTATTTTCCAACATTATTGTAGTTTTCCTTTTCTGAAAAATTCTGTGTTGTATCATCTGTAAAACCAATGAATCCCGTATCGATACTCGGTGGCATTTCTGTATCAATGTCACATGAGCCTTCGATACAAGTAATGTCCACAAAATGGTGTCCATAAATAATTCTATACGGTTTATTCATATTTATATCCGTTTCACCAACCCACATACCATCTAAAAAATCAATACTGAAAGTTTTTGAAGCATCTGCTACACTATTAGTATTAACAGAGCTTTCAGGTAACAAGCTCTTTATATCTGTATCAGTTCTTACAAGTGTCACCCATTTTTTATCACAGAATGAAAAATACTCATATGGGTTCATGGAGTTTCCATAATTTGTAAATGAAACATATTTGTTTTCTATATCGTAGTGAGCTGTAAACTCTTCAGTAAACTTCAAGAACACCTCACTACCTTCTTCTACTATTGTTAATTTCCCACTCATCACAGATGATTGTTTATCATTATAAGGGTAATTTTTATTATAGAAGGTGTAATTATTTGTGTGTTCCTCAATCTCTAATATCAAACCACAGTCTCCTCCTACTCCTTCTACTACACATTCTTCATAGAGACCTGATATAGATAAGTTTTTTTGTATATCTGTATAAATAGAGTCACTTAAAACACAAGCGCCAGCCGCTAACCTACAGCTCGTAAATAAACATAATGTTACAATCAATCTTACATGCATAGATTTTATTCTGCTTTTAATTTTTCAAGCCTATATTTAGCTGCCTCACGTACATTTACTTTGTCATATTTTTTCCCTTTTATTGTAAGCGTTTTTTTTAAAGAAGAGAATAGACTAATTGATTTTATAAGGTACCAATTTGTTTCAGAATAATCAGAAGGAGTTAAATCAATAAATCTTTGATATCCTGCAATAGCTTTGTTTTTATCATGTGTACAACCACTCTTACCTGCAAGAGGATCGTGCCATAACCCCCATGCAAAAGATGCTCTTTTGTCATTATATGCTTTGCTATCATTAAAACTATATTTGGCTTTTATTTTATCATTCTTAGACGCGCATTTATCATATAATTCCTTAAAACCTCTGCTCACATATAGAAGGCGGTCATTATACCCATTGAAACCACCATTTATAATTCTTGTTATATAAATAAAGTCATTCTCATCTGCATTATCATTTAAATCTGCTTTTTCTTTCCAAAACCACCCAGCTGATTTTGAAGCATGTGGGTTTTTCTCTATTTTTTTCTTGTTTTCTAATGATGATGTTACATCTTCTGATGCAAAAGCTCCATATTTCTCATAATTAACCTTACCTGTAAGTTGCATTAGTCCGCGTCCTGGATATCCTCCATATGCAGTATCTGGAACATTAGCTTCTCTAGTGTATCTAAAACTTCCTGATTCGTGTATTACTTGAGCTAAAAAATGTATTCGTCTAAGGCATGTATTTATTTCGCAGTCTTTAAACGCTAAATTCAATCCTGACAAATGCTTATCTATATTAGTATCAGCGGCGTGGTTAGCTATTTTTTTAAGTTGCTCTTTAGTTATATCAGCTGTACAACAACTTTGATCTTTCACCTCAAACTCATCCTCATCCATAAACTCACCACTATGCATTATATCATCCCCCTTACACTGAACCTTTAAAAACAATTTAGCTATTTTATCATCCGTGAATTTGTTTTTCAACTTCTTAAATTCATCTTCCTTATCGGGTCGCAACTGAACCTTAATAACAGCTTTCCCGGTATCATCAATTAGAATTTGTTCTAATTTTGAAACTTCAGCACCATCTTTAATGAGTTTTATTGGAGTGTAATCGTTGTCAGCTAACAATGCTTCATTATCAAATACTTCAATATCCACTTTCTTACCATGTAGATTTGCAGTCTCTACTACTATCCAAACCTCACTTCCTAATGTGGCCGAATCAATCTTCTGATATGTGTTCTTTGAAAGTTCTTTTGCTGTATTTTTTTCTTTATCACTCCCATCTGAAGTTGTACTTAAAGTACTATCTTTTACTTCATCTTGCGTTACCTGTTGCGCAAAATATGCATTACTTATTCTTTCATCTGTGGTAAGAGTCAAAGTGAATCCAAATTTTTCTTCATAACCAATCGTATCAACCTCTTCTGGTAGTTTGAAAAATAGTTCCAAATCATCACCCTCCAAAACACCTCGCATATTCTTAAATCCTTTATCCGATTCTGATGGCAACTCTATTTTTTTATACGTATAACGCCCTGCAATTTTAAATTCAGCATTTTGTATCTCGACTTGGTCATAGTCTTTATCTTCATAGATAATATCATCATCCCAAAGTTCTAACCTCATCATTTTTCCCTGTATCCCTAAAGTCTCTACACATGCATATATAGTGTCTTTATACCCTACCACTCTGTTTGTGATATCTTCTTTTTTATCATTTGTCCAGAACCCTTTAATAATCTCAGGTTCTGCAACGACAGTTCGTTTTATAACATATTTTTTTTCTAAGTTAACATCTGGTTTTCCCCTGTAAGCCTCGATACACACATCATAGCCATCTAGCCATTTAGAAAATTTTATGGCCAATTTTGTTGTTTGCTTTTCCGTATCACCATAAATCTTTAAATAAGTTAATGCATACCTCCGAATATAATCAGTTCTTCTCTGAGGATCTTTAATTGCCATAAAGTCAAAATCACAGTCGCTCTGTCTCTTAGGCTCACCTAGTTTAACATTGCCCCATAAATCAATATAATTTAAGTGACCATTTTTTATTTCAATTTCCTCATTGTTCAAATAAATATACATACACCACTTAACATGTTTTTTGTCATTTATTAGAGCCTGTTCGTTTTCAACGCCTTTCATTCTCCTATATAAATCAAATCCATCGACCTCATAAATTACCTCCTTGTTAGCGGGCAAAACTCCTGATTGATCTACACTTATTGAAGATGGATAATAACTACCCGGATTCTTTTGTTCAACGGGTCTATCTACAAGAAAGACATTATTTGCAACACCATCATTGTTTGCTGTTTCTGCCAACTCTGCCTCATATTTTCGATAACTAGATGGACTAGTATAACTAGCATTGTATGTTTTATTCAGTCCCATGGTCATTACATTTAAGAGTTTGATTACTTTTTTATTTGGTTAATCTGCCTAGAAAATCCGTTCTGTAATGCTTTTCATAGCATTCGTATTTATCTAAATATATATGTTCTCTCCAAAATGAGATGTCTTTTATTGTATATAAGAAATTTTCATTTTTCAAGAAAATTGCAATTTCGTCATCTTTGCTCCAATTCCAAATATGAGGCATTTGATACTTTGCAATGGAATCTTTTACATACAATTTATCAATTTCACCATTAAATCTAGATACTTTTCCAAGATATCCGGATCTATTTTGAGTGTGAAATATTATAGTGGGGCGAGATATGCGGTATGCACATACCGATAATATTATCAATAATATTATTGATTTTTTTATTCCAAATACTCTCATGTTAATTTGAACATTTATGCTTTTTTTTACTTTCTTCCATTTTTGCACTATCTAAAAACTCTAACACATCTTCTTTCGATAATTTTTCTGCATATACCCCATACTTGTAGAATAAACTAAATCCTATTTTTATGGATGTTTTGTCATCAGGGGTGTCTAATGAGTTATTTCCCCCACTGTCAAAAACTTGTGCCATGTCAGCCCCTCCTAGTAAAGTATCCTCATCAAATCCTACACTTAGCCCGACATAACCAAAATGTATATTTGACCAAACATCGTAGAAATAATCATAATCTTTATACTTGTGGTAGTAACTTTTATATGTTACCATTTTCTTTGTTCTATTAGAGTACTCTACCCTTTCAACTGCTAAGTGCTTAAACTTATCTCGTATTTTTGGCTTGTGATCCCAAGGCATATTTTTAAAAACTTGCCTTGTCCAATAAAGTCTAGCTTTAATAGGATCTGGAGTTTGGAGTGGCAATAAGGCCTGCTGAATAAAATTTTTTTCTAACCACTCTTCATACCTTTTACGATACTCTTCTTCTGATGCATAATACCGGATGGTAGATGCAATATTACTTTTCGTATTTTTCTTAATTTCATCCACTATATATTTTGCAACCTCAATTGCTCCATCAGGGTGGTTACAGTGGTTAGATACAGTAGAAGAAAAACCTTCTAACTTTACCAAAGCTTTGCCTTCAATATCAACAGTTACGTTAACATATATCGGTAAGTCATTTGGATTGTCTTTATCCTCAATTTTAATAGTAACCTCCTCTCCGGGCATTACATTTCTTGTTCTAACTTCTACCCAAAGAGAATCCTTAAACACAGCTTTGTCTATTACTTTATATGGTTTGCTATTCATAAAATATTATTTTTCATAGATGATATCATAAATACCCACAGTTCCGCCATTCTTTGGTTTTAAATAGCCTCATTTCTAATTCTTCACCTGTTTACCATCAGGGTTTATTAGGTACAGTCCGTTTACGTGATTATACTCTCCTATAAATTCAAGTTCTCACGTTGCTGCTATTTGGTCGCTCCACCTAGTTATAGATTTAGTTTACTTATTAATATCATCGACTTTATGCTCTGATACATATCATTACATCTTCACAACTATACACAAATGGTTTATCTAAACCTTCTTGCCTAATTAGCTCCCTTTCTTGGTTGTACTTTTTTAGGTATCCTGTTACAAATAAATTTGGATACCTTTTAATCGAGCTTTTTAACTTTTCAGGGAAGTATTCATAAAAATATTCCCATATAGAATCTTTGAGCTGAACAATTTCATCATATCCATTTTTGTTACAACACTGTCTTACCTCAGTACCATCATCTGTCATAAAGATACATTGGTCATTTTTGCAGCTTGCCTTAAATGCATCGACATTAAAAATTTTCATATTTGCGTCCTGTATTGTTCTATTAATTATTTGAGAGATCGTATTTTGAATACTACAAGCATTTATTACCAAAAATCTAAGTACATGACAAAATTTCAATGCATTTATCTAATTCTCTTTTAAACAGTCTATTGTTTAATGCATGAGCAATTCTGATTAATCCATATTTAAATAAACTATACGCTTTCCTTCCATGCTTCTTTATCCTTATCTCCTTTATATTTTCATGTTTATCTATTCCTGCAAGATATGCCCAAATGAATGCAATTGCAACAATTGATAGTAATTTAGATATTCTCTGCAAATCCGTAAGATGAGTATTTTCAA
>JBKEAJ010000139.1:0-66754 GCA_047972135.1 Bacteroidales bacterium
GGCTCTCGCCATCTTTTTGCCCGCCTTCTTTTTGTCCGTAAGCGTATGCTCATGAAAGCGTTGCTCCTTCGTCAGCTTTATGTAACTATTGTAAGCAGTTTGCGGCAAATATCCCGTGCGCAGTGCTTTCAGCACCGTACAAGCAACTTCCGTAGTGTGGCTCCAATCGGCTCTGAATAACCAACATTTCGTCGAAATCCAAGCCCTCAACCCAGTCGCCCACCTTCGGCTTGTCTTCCTCCGTGCTGTTAAACTCGAAAGCCTCCGCAAAAAGACTTCCATTTTTTTAGACAATCATCAAATAATTTTTAAAGAGTGCGCAAGATAGTATTTTTTGTGAAAACAGATGGCATGGCTTCCGAATTTTCAACTCTCATTTGCATATCTGAACACGAATAATGAAATTCGCCGATGACAATATATAACAATGAACTAACCGACACACACCAATCAACATCGACAGTATGTACAAGACCTTAATAATTTATATATTTGCTATGTAAAATGTAAACTATCATGAGCAACAAGTTTTTTGATAACGATGAATTAGAAAAGGATTCAGTTATTCGAAAATTTCGAATAACTGCCCCCAACGGCACCGTCCGTCAGTCTGAAATCCGAAGATCTGAATATATAATATCAAAACACACCTAAAAATGAAATATCTAATTATAGGAGGCGTGGCAGGCGGCGCAACCGTTGCCGCACGCTTAAGAAGACTTGACGAAAGAGCCGAAATCATAATATTTGAAAAGGGCGAACATATATCATATGCCAATTGCGGACTGCCGTACTACATCGGCGGTGTCATCAGGGAGCGTTCGGCATTGCTTTTGCAGACCCCTCAGAGCTTTGCAGCCAGATTTAACATAGAAGTGAGAGTGCACAACGAGGTTACAAACATCGACAGCTCCGCCAAAACGATACAGGTGAAGAATCTTAAAACCAAGGAGCTATACACCGAAAGCTACGACAAGCTAATACTCTCTCCCGGTGCATCACCAGTGTTGCCTCCCATCCCCGGCATCGATAATCCCAAGATTCTAACCCTTCGCAATGTGGCAGACACCGACCGCATCAAAAATCAAGTTGAAAATACTAACCTCCACAGTGCCGTGGTGGTCGGAGCAGGCTTCATCGGACTGGAAATGGCAGAAAACCTGCACAAGCTCGGCATCCAAACCTCTGTTGTAGAAGCCGCACCACAGGTTATGAACACCATAGACCCCGACATGGCGAGCGAGCTGCACGAACAATTTAAGATTCATAATGTAGGACTACATTTAGGAAAGGCTGTGAGAGAATTCACTCAGATCTCTGACGAGCAAATAGATATAAATCTAGAAGATGGCACTCTTTTGTCTGCAAATCTCATTATTTTATCCATAGGAGTTAAACCCGACAGTGCGCTGGCACGAGAAGCAGGACTAGAGACCAATGAACAGGGCATGATAATAGTAAACGAAAAAATGCAAACCTCCCAAAAGGATATTTATGCGCTGGGCGATGCTGTACTTTCGCGAAATAAAATCACAGAAAACTACCAAGCCTTCAATCTGGCAGGACCCGCCAACAAACAGGCGCGTATCCTTGCCAACATTCTGGCAAAAGACGATAACCACACATATAAAGGAGCCATCGGCACGGCAATTGCCAAGGTGTTCGATTTGCAAGCTGCTGCCACGGGCTTGTCAGAAAAAGCCGCAAAGCAGGCGGGCATCGATTATAAAGTTGCTCTAATCAGGACAGGGTCGCACGCTGGATACTACCCTGGCGCAAAACAAATGAGTCTTAAGCTGATATTCTCTCCAAAAGATGGCAAGATTCTTGGCGCACAAGCCATAGGCGAAAAGGGAGTGGACAAAAGAATAGATATAATAGCAACTGCCCTCGGACTCGGAGCATCAATATACGACCTTCAGGAGGTGGAACACGCCTACGCCCCGCCTTTCTCCTCGGCAAAAGACCCCGTAAATCAGGTTGCATTCTATGCAGAAAACATAATGGACAATCTCGTGAAAACAATAAACTCGGAAGACATCATAAACCGCAGCCCCGAAACGCTGCTTATAGACGTAAGAACCGCGGCAGAATATGCACAAGGCGCAATTGAAGGGGCAATTAACATCCCCGTCGACGAAATAAGAAATAAACTCGACTCCATTCCAAAAAACAAAAAGATATACCTATACTGCAAAGCTGGAATGCGGGGATATATTGCTGCCCGAATACTGAAACAGAACGGACTCGACGAAGTCTACAACCTATTGGGAGGATACGATTTATTTAAACTGCAAAGTAAAAATCAGGAAAACAAAAAGTGAGACCAGAGATAAAAGTAGGATACATAACCGGCAGAATATTATTAATAACTCGCAGAGACAGAGTATCCTTGTCTCTGCGGTTGGTGATCAGACAAACACCCGGGCAGGCACTGCCCCTACGCTTCTGATTATATACTTTTACGATGTTGCAATGTTACGATATAACAGCGTAGAGGCTCAGCTCTAAACATTAAACGTTTTAAACCTCAAACAAATAAGCGCCTAAACTATCCCGCAAAAAACTCACCACGCATATAAAACTAAAAACCAAAGCATTACAATGCTTATAGAAATAATTCATCGTATAAAATAGTACTATGTATTGCATAGTATAAGGCTTTGTTTATATATTTGCATTGTAAAATAGATAATGAAATAGCTGTATATCATAAGGAAAACCACCTAAATGACTGAAAATTAAGAATACAACTATGAATTATTTAAGATTTAGGGTTTAATTGTTCAGAAGCCACCTGCGTGACAACCGTCTGTTAGTTCAATATCTGAAAATTAAAAAATACAAACATATGAATATAGAAAACACAAAAATGCAAATGCGAAAAGGGGTGCTGGAATACTGCATTCTCTCTATAATAAAGAGAGGTGAGGCATATCCGATAGACATCCTGAAAGAGCTAAAAGACTCCGGCATGAACATTTTTGAGGGAACCCTCTACCCTCTTTTGAGCAGACTGAAAAATGCAGAATTGTTGAGCTACAGATGGGAGGAAAGTCAATCGGGACCACCTCGTAAATATTTCTCACTAACAGATAAAGGCGCAGAGTTTCACAGCAGACTCAAAGAAACATGGGACGACCTGAATAAAGCAATTGACACAATAACAAGAAAATCAAAATAGCTATGAAAAAAGTAATTACTATAAATTTCTGCAACACTCTTCTGACAATTGAGGAGGAAGCATACGAGGCTCTGAGAGAGTACAGAGATTCTCTGAGCAAGTATTTTAGAAACGAAGCTAGCTGTGAGGAAATACTCAAAGATATCGATTTTCGCATAACAGAGATATTGTCTGAGATACTCAAAAAGGAAAACTGCATTACCGACCGGCATATACAATATGTAATAAACGAAATTGGCAGTCCGTCCGATTTTGCTAATGATGGTCTAGAAATCGATGACAACGAGGGACAAGAAACTACGAGCGATGAACAAAAGCAAGAACCAGAGCAGTATGTAATAGACAAACTATTTAGGTCGGCAGACGACAAGGTCTTTGCAGGAGTATGCTCAGGTTTAGGCACTTACTTTAAAACAGACCCTATCATCTTTAGAATCCTATTTGCACTGTTGCAACCTCTCGGGATTATAGCATACTGTATTATATGGATACTCACACCCGCAAGGTCGCTTAAGAATAACAACGTAAAAAGACTATATCGCGACACACAGCATCGCGTGTTAGGAGGTGTTGTTGCAGGCATTTCTCACTACACAAACATGAACAGGGCTGCACTAAGAATATTACTGGCGATTTTAGTTCTAGCACCCTCAGTTCTATTACTATCAACTAGTGAATTGTTTTTTATAAATGTTCCTATTCTGCTACCTTTCATATACTTAATTATGTGGATTGGCTTGCCTCCAACACGAAGTGCTAGCGACAGACTACAAATGAAAGGCGAAAAAGTTAACGCACAAACCATCAAGAAGAATGTATATATAAGCCAAAATGATACAAAAGGACTACACCGAGACACGAGGAACAAGGTGATAGGCGGAGTCATGGCGGGCATCGGGCAATATACAAACATCAGCAGAGCCCTGCTTCGAATTATAGCTCTTGTCCTTGCATTCTTGCCTCCAATACTCTTCCCAAATGCAGGTATGTCTATTAATTCAATACCGATAGTTATGGTTTTATATGTCATTATGTGGATTAGCATTCCACCTGTAGACAAAGGAGTTAGCAGGCAACAGACATCTGATCAAAATAAAGGCGGGGGAGAACAAAATCGCAGCACTGCCATGATAGCCTACAAAGCTCCGCAGGAAGGACGGGGGCACAACGTTGCAAAATCCATAATTCTGATATTACTCTGGATGATAGGGCTGAGTTTCGTCTTTCCATCCGTTGCTACATATCTAATCTCATCGGTTGTTTCATATTCCATTTTTGACGGATTTATGCAATATGCAAACCAAGCCGCACTGATACTCTTCTTTATTTTGCCTCTAGTCGTGTTCTTTATATGGCTGATACGCAGCTCCATGGTAAAAAGAAATTCTATCAGATGGTTCTACTTATCATCTTTCGGACTTTGGCTTCTCAGCAGCATATACCTTGCATTTGCAGTGCTTTATACCCCACGACTGTTCATTGAGTCAGATTTTGAAACAAAAGAGATTGCCACCATAAGCGATTCAATAGTAACTATGAACTCTAGTAGACCTAGCGGGGATATGAATTTCTTTGACGCGTACAAAATTTTCTACAAGTTCTCGCCATACTCCGACAACAGCGAGTTGCTACTACCATTCAACAGCTTGGGCATTATACGTAGCCAAGATTCCCTATTCCACGTATATGAGGTAAAGTTCACAAGAGGCAAAAAGACTGACGAGCTAGAGGAAAATCTATCAAGAATAGACCCAAACACCTCTATAAATGGGGATAAGATATCGTTCAACGGAGGAACAATAATAAGGGGCAAAGGCAAATACAGACTCCAAACATCAATGATTGTGGTGGCAGTACCCAAAGACAAGAAATTAAAGACCGGAAAACTTTGGGATATTATGAATGTTCGCGACATAAGAAATGTAGGAGTCAGCAAGAATGATATTAATAACGCAAAGAAGGAACTCGGCGAGACTAAGGACTGGATAGGCTGGAGATTCGACGACACTATACATCACAAAGAAGACGAATGACAAAGTTTCGCAAGCCTTAATCTAAAACTTTCTATATCAAACCCTTGACATTACGGACAAGCCCTAGTTGCATTTTTGCGTGCTGGCGACTCTATCGTTTTACTAATCGGCACATTATGCATTAAGATAAATGTCTTACAAGACTAAGTTTTTATTATAATTATAAAAAGAGGGTTATATTTCTCTCAATATTTGCTTTTTTCTGCTTTAAGTTGCTAATTTTGTAGCATTCAAAACAGAATTAGAAGTGTCTATAGCAGGTAAATTAAGGGTAAAATTAATGCGGTGGCGATTGAAAAACATCAGCCCTCGCAATCTTATTTTTATCCTCAGCATACTCATCGGACTCATAACAGGGCTGGTAGCAGTACTCTTGAAGTACACCGTACATGCGGTCTATACACTAGTAAAGAGTTTTGCTGTCGATGGAGGGCTGAACTTCTACTATGTCGGCTTCCCTATTGTGGGAATAGGCTTGACTTTATTATTCATGAGATACATTGTAAAAAGTCCTATACGACACGGTATTCCCAACATTCTTCACAGCATCTCCAAACGTAATTGCGAGCTGAGCAAACACAACCTATACTCTCCAATTATTACGAGTGCGCTTACGGTTGGCTTCGGAGGATCTGTCGGACTTGAGGGACCGTCTGTAGGCTCAGGAGCAGCTTATGGCACTTACATCGCAAAATATCTCCGTCTTAATTACAGAAGTCGTGTTTTGCTGATGGCTTGTGCATGCGCGGGAGCGATGTCAGCAATACTAAAAGCACCCATTGCTGCCGTTGTTTTTGCCGTAGAGGTGATAATGATCGACCTTACAGCAATGTCGCTAATACCCTTACTACTCGCATCTTGCTCTGCCGTCTTGGTGTCTTACCTATTTCAAGGACAGGAAGCTCTTTATCCGACAACTCTGCAAGGACAACATTTCAACATGGCAGACCTTGCCTACTTTATACTACTCGGCGCAGTATGCGGACTATTCTCAGCATACTTCACCAAAATATATCTATGGATAGAAGAGGTATTCGAGGGCATAAAATCACAATGGAAGAGATTGATATACGGCGGAATACTGCTAGGCATCATCATTTTTATATTTCCATCTCTATACGGGGAAGGGTACGAGGTAGTGAACGAATGTATGCGCGGAGACTTCAGTCATCTATTTACCAATTCGATATTTAGCAATATGCATGAGAATCTCTTTCTTATTTTGCTCCTCCTATTTGCAGTAGTCATATTGAAAGCCTTTGCCACATCATTAACCTTTGGAGCTGGCGGTGTTGGCGGCATATTTGCTCCGTCTTTGTTTATGGGCGTACACGTGGGTCTGTTATTCTCATTGACAGCAAATCAGATATTGGAACACTTTGGCATGCGCACTCTACAAACTGGCAGCTTCGCACTTGTAGGCATGGCAGGATTGATGGCAGGCGTACTGCACGCTCCGCTGACAGGAATGTTTCTAATTGCCGATATATCCGGAGGCTACCAGCTATTTGTACCACTCATGATTACAGCAACAGTGTCGTCAATCATAGCTCGCCGTTTCTATCCAAACTCTGTCTACCACTTCCAACTCGCAAAAAGAAAAGAATTAATAACTCACGACAAAGATTCTGCAGTGCTAACAGTCTTGAGTGTCAATCAACTTATTGAAACCGACTTCATCACGCTAAAACCCAATGATAAACTAAGAAACCTTATCGAGGCGATTTCCACATCTAACAGAAATATATTCCCAGTGATTGATGACGAAGGCATAATGAAAGGCATGCTAAAACTAGGTGATGTGAAACACCTGATTTTCAATCAAGAATTATACGACGAACTTGAAATAAGTGAGATAATGTATATGCCGGAAGCCTTTGTCAGCTCGCATGACAGCATGGAAACCTTGATGAAGACTTTTGTGAAATCGGGCAGATACAATATTGCCGTGATAGATGATGGAGTGTATAAGGGATTTATATCGAGAGCCAAAGCATTTATGTCGTACAGGTCGGCATTGAAGAGGGTATCTCAATAACTAGCGACTGTTCATAATATCAAGAGTCTGAGATAGAGAACTCAAGATTAAGGCTTGCTAAACTTTGTGAATTGGGAGTTTACTCGTGTAAATGACTAATTCGCAAAATGAGCGTAACGCAGATATTGGACTTTATAGACGGGACCTAACTATTTTTTTAATAATTCAGAATATAACTCGTTGGTTTTTAGAACTCTCATAAAATTTACACCCCATATTTTCTGAATATCATCCTGAGAGTAACCTCTTTTCACCAACTCCGCCGTAATTAGAGGATAGCAGGTGGCATCGTAAAAATCAAGCAGCCCTCCACCTCCATCAAAATCAGTAGCTATGCCTACGTAATCAATGCCAACAAGCTGCACAACATGATCAATATGATCAACAAAATCCGACACCCGAACATCTGTTCCCGTCTTTATAAAACGCCGCACCATACATATCTGTATAACTCCACCCTTTGCGGCAAGAGCTTTTATCATATCGTCGCTCATGTTGCGTTTGTTCCACCGTAGCGCCCGACACGACGAATGACTCGCCACAATAGGAGTCTTAGAGCATTTCACAACATCATAAAAAGTTTTATCCGAAACATGCGATATATCAACTAACATGCCCAATTTATTCATTCGCTCAACGAGCTTATATCCAAACTCCGTAAGTCCTGCATCAGCACTACCACTTTTGTCGGTAGATGAACAGCAAATGTCATTATTGCTAGTATGCCCCAAGGTCATGTAGCGTGCTCCACGATTGTAAAAACTATCGACGTTATCAAGGTTGTGACCAATGGCATAGCCATTCTCAACCCCAATAAAAACGGCTCGCTTGCCTTGTTTCGGAATATCACAAAAATCTTTGGAGCTAGTTGCCAACTCTAACACTTCAGCATTTGTATTAATGACATTATGTATTCTGTCAAACATCAGATTTGCTTTCTTGACTGCCTGACTATAACTATACTCCGTCAGCTGTCCCTGAGGAACATACACAATTAGAAACATCGCATCAAGTCCTCCATCCATCAATCTTGGAACATCGAAGCGCAAAGCGGTTTTGTCGTAACTGTACCTATTGGTAATGTTATACTTATACATCTTTGACGGCGTATCGATATGAGTATCCAGACTTAGAACATTAGCATGCACCTGCTCGCTGTCTAAGGATTGACAAAACAGACTACCGGCAGCAATACCATATATATATATAATTAGTAAGAATCTCATTCCTTTGATTTCAAAACACCTGCTGGAATCAGGGACATTAAAAACCCTATAAAAGAAACCGTTACAAACACTATCAATATATCGCCAAAGCGCAATTCCACTGGATATTGCTCGATGGCAAACGCCCCATCGATAGTGATAATGCCAAATTGAGTTTGCAAAAACACCAGAACAACTCCTAGCGTTAAGCCTATAAGCGCCCCTGCAATGGAAATCAAACTACCGTGTATGAGAAATATCTCTCGCAGTTTGGCGGGCGACACTCCCAAAGAATGCAATGTAAAAATATCCTGTTTCTTCTCTATTATCACCATCGTCAAGGTACTAAGAATATTGAACGATGCTATTATAACAATAAAGGTCAGTATCAGAAATATCATCCACCTCTCCAGCTGCAAGACCTTGTAAATAGTAGAGTTCATCTCGGCACGAGTCTTGACGGCAAGATTATAGTCATGCACTATTTTCAAAACCTCGTCCTTCATGTCATCAATATTTTGAGCATCCTTAAGCCTAAGTTCCAACATCGACACTTGCCCATCCATACCCATAAGCTCCTCGGCAACAGAAAAGGGGACAAACATAGTATTATCTATTTTTTCTTGAATTGAAAAAATCCCTGAGGCATAAACATTTGAAATATTAAAAGATCGACTCATATCCATGACGCTCGTGTTAGACATTCCCTTTTTGGGATAATATATAGATATAGGAGTCTGCTGTGATAGACCCGCCTGCAAGTTTATTGCAACACCAAGTCCACAAACAGCATAACAAACAAGATTGTTACTAATTACAGCATCGCCGTATTGCATGTATTCATCAAGTCCCGTTATCTTAAAATAGTTATAAGGAACACCTTTTACTTTAGAAACAACCTGCCTTTCATCATGGCGCAATAAAGCGTTGTCTTCTATGACCTCGGATATGTCAGAAATCCCTTCCAGACCTCCTATAGAAATTAGCATAGCACTATCAGGACGAAAGCTCTTTCCGCCAATGGGAAGCACAGTAAGGTCGGCATTAAACTCAGAATAAAATGAACGCACTAACGTGTCAAAACCGTTAAAAACAGACATTACCAGTATCAAGCCCAAAGTTCCTATCGCCACACCTCCTACCGAAATATTGGAGATATAGTTGATAATTTTCGTTTGCTTCTTAGACTTAAAATACCGTCTTGCTATAAAAAAAGTATAGTTCATTTCAAATTTGCTACCCCTATCTTGTTGTAGAGGTTTATCAGCTATTTATCAGATAATAACGAATCGATCTTGTCTATATAATCAAAACTGTCGTCAATGTAAAATTCAAAATCCGGGATTATACGCACCTGCTTACCTATCAGGCGCCCTATATCTCCTCTTATTTTACCCTTCAATTCGCTTATTCGCGTCATTGTCTCATCACTTTTCTCAGACGGAAATATGCTCAGATATGCTCTGGCTATGCTCATGTCTTTGGTAACTCTTACCGTAGTTACAGATATTAACGTATTAGGGAAATATTCTTTGCCATGCTGCTGAAACCACTGACTTAAATCTCTTTGTATCAGACGTCCAACCTTTTGTTGTCTTGTAGATTCCATCTTATTATTAACTTTAATATAGGTACAAATATACACAATTCGTTTTATTGATATGAAAAATGCTATATACCGTACGCTTTAGGCTATAAGCAAGCTGCCAATGATAATCTGAAAATCCGAGCATCCATGTATTACCCCATCATAATAATTCAGGAGACGCAACATGAGCAAAATGCATTTTTAATACAATCAGGCTTTAATCTTTGCAAGAATTTCCTCATAAATAATGATTGACAAAGCTGTATTTACCCACTAACTTTGTCCTAGTTGAAATTTTAAAATATTTACAGATGAGTAAGATAGGAGTGTTCTACGGAACAAGTACAGGCAACACTGAGAATGTTGCAGAGTCAATAGCAGAAAAATTAGGTGGAACAACTTACGATGTTGCAGACAGCCCGACGGATGCAATAGCGGAATGTGATGTACTAATATTTGGGACATCAACATTGGGGATTGGTGATTTGCAGGATGATTGGGATGATTTCTTGCCAAAACTAGAAGGCTCTGACCTTAGTGGCAAAACTGTTGCTATTTTCGGTCTTGGCGATGCCGATTCATACCCCGACTCTTTTGTAGACGGAATAGGGATTATCTACAAAGCCGTGAAAGATAAAGGATGCAAAATTGTAGGAGCCGTTTCAACCGACGGATACGACTACGACGAATCTATTGCCGAGGTAGACGGCAAATTTGTAGGACTTCCGCTTGACGAAGACAACGAAAGCGACAAAACAGAAACCAGAGTTGACAGCTGGATAGAGAGTATCAAAGCTATAATCGGCTAAAAATGGAAGTATTAAACCATCATATCTACGAGTATAAGAAAGGGCTTCGCAATCTTGTGTTACACACCATGAGTAGCGAATATTTGGAACAAGTCGAAAATAGACTGCAAAAGCAGAATATCGAATATTTGATTCAGCATATAAGCCCTAAGAAAATAAATGTCTTTTTCGGCAAAAAAGAATGCGTAACGATTATAAACTCTTTCAACAAAAAATCACTTTCGCAACTAAGTAATGAAGAGGACTTTATGCTGGGGATAATGCTGGGATATGACCGAATACAACAATGCGAAAGATTTTTGTCGAGAACAAACTCAAATGCAAATCTCTTTTGCAAACAAAAAATATTTGTCTAGAATATGTAATCAGCCACATAGTATATTCAAAGATAAGAGTCTTGACACCTTAGTTGAGACTCTTTCGCTTTTAAACACAAGCAGAAAAAATATCACTATAATTTTTCGTAAAAATGTCGTCATGTTAAAAAAAAGAGTTATTATTGTTAGCTCAAATTAAAAGAGGGGTATGCAGTCAAACCCCAATTAATATATAAACACTTAGAAATAAAGATATTATGGCAAATGCGCAAAATTTGACAGAGAAAATTGGAGAGGGAAATATCTCCCAATTTAAGGAACTTTATGGCACAGATAGCAAGATTCTTAAAGAGCAGTCTGACCGCTACAAAAAGTACATTAAAGAATTCGTAAATATATACGGAGATAACGACATTACTCTTTTTAGCTCGCCAGGACGAACAGAGGTAGGCGGAAACCACACCGACCACCAACTGGGCAGAGTACTTGCAGGCGCTGTCAACCTAGACAATATTGCAGTTGCAGCACCGAATGGTTCCAATACCGTAAAAATAACATCGGTAGGCTTCGATCCTTTTGAGGTCGACCTCAACAACTTAGAAATAACTGAGCACAAAATAACCCCGGGCAATCTTGTAAGAGCCATCGCTAAAGGAATAAAAGACTTGGGACTACAAGTAGGCGGCTTCAATGCTGTAATTCACGGCTGTGTTCCCGAAGGTTCAGGACTTAGCTCCTCAGCTTCTATAGAAGTCTTGCTAGGAGCAATTTTTAGCACTCTGTTTAACAATGGCAAACTCGACCCCGTCGATAACGCTAAAATCGGACAAAAAGCAGAACATGCTTGCAAAAAATTCTGTGGGCTTATGGATCAAACAGCTTGCGCTGTAGGTGGTTTTATTACTATCGACTTTAAGGATGCTGCGAATCCAATAGTAAAGGCTATAGACTTTGACTTTGCTAAAACCGGATATTCACTGGTAATAACAAATACAGGCGGTAGCCACGGCGGACTGGACGCAGAGTACAATGCTCTACCCGGCGAAATGAAAGCTGTAGCAAAAGAACTTGGACACGAGGTGCTCCGTCCGCTGTCAATGCAGGATATAGTAAAAAACATTCCGTCAATACGCGGAAAAGTAGGCGACCGAGCACTGCTTCGCTCTATACACTTCCAAGGCGACAACGCAAGAGTAGTGGAAGAAGTAGCAGCCCTGGAGTCTAACAACTTTGAGAACTTCCTAAAACTAGTTGTCGAGTCGGGATACAGCTCGTATATGTACAATCAGAACATCTACACCTCACAAGACACTAAACAGCAAAGCGTTGCGCTGGGACTTGCGCTTAGCGAACTGATACTAAAAGGCAAAGGCGCATGGCGTGTTCATGGTGGTGGATTTGCCGGAACCATACAAGCATTTGTACCTAACGATCTTTTGAATGAGTATATCTCTACTCTCGAATCTGTATTTGGTCAAGGCAGCTGCCATAAACTGTTTATTCGCTCAAAAGGAGCTATATCAATTGACGTCTAATAAAGAACAATATTAATTATCAATAAAAAAGAAATGAGTACAGAAAAGAAAACTTATGTATTGCCCATTATTATGATGATTGCCCTTTTTGGGATGATATCATTCGTTACGGGTTTACAGAATCCTATGGGAATCATTGTAAAGAGTCAGTTCAACGCTTCCAACTTCATGTCGCAGTTGGGGAATGCTGCAAACTTTATAGCCTATGCATTTATGGGATACCCCGCAGGATTACTTTTACAAAGAATCGGTTATAAAAAAACAGCCCTTGCTGCTATCACTGTAGGCTTTGTCGGTGTTGGCATTCAGTATCTATCAGGTCAAGCCGGCAGTTTTGCTGTTTATCTACTTGGAGCTTTCGTTGCCGGTTTTTCTATGTGCATGCTTAATGCAGTAGTAAACCCAATGCTTAACACTCTTGGTGGTGGTGGCAACAAAGGAAATCAGCTAATCCAGGTTGGAGGATCGTTCAATTCATTAATGGCAACTATTGTTCCGGTGCTTGTTGGTTATCTTATTGCTGATGCAACCAAAGCTACTATCAAAGATGCAAATCCGGCACTATTTATAGCAATGGGAATTTTTGCACTAGCATTCATTGTATTATTCTTCGTTAAAATTCCGGAGCCTCGTCTTGAAAAAGCAAACACCAATGTTGAAAAATCAAATCACAGTGCTCTTTCGTTTCGTCACTTCGTATTAGGAGCTATAGCCATCTTTATATATGTTGGAATCGAAGTTGGAATTCCTAATATTGTAAACTTGTTTATGACTGAAGGAACTGCCAAAGGCGGTTTAGGTATAGACACTACAACGGCAGGTACCGTTGTAGGTACATATTGGTTCCTAATGCTTATTGGACGTCTTGTAGGTGCTGCTGTTGGAGCAAAAGTATCAAGTAAAGCAATGCTATCATTGACATCTATACTCGGTCTGGTATTTGTATCGCTTGCTATATTCCTACCAACATCTACGCTGGTAAGTATGCCCGTGTTCCAAAAAGATATATCTTTTGGTATGGCTAGTGTGCCCGTAAATGTATTGCTGCTTATATTATGTGGTCTTTGTACTTCTATCATGTGGGGTGGTATATTCAATCTCGCTGTTGAGGGGCTAGGGAAATATACAGAGACTGCATCCGGCATCTTTATGGTGATGGTATGTGGAGGTGGAATTTTACCTCTTATCCAAGGATTTGCAGCTGACTCATTTGGCTTCTTATCTAGCTATTGGGTAATTGCAATAGGCTTGGCATACTTGCTATACTATGCATTAATCGGAAGCCACAACGTGAACAAAGATATTCCTGTTGACTAAAAACAGGATGTTTTCATTATAATGAAAAGCCCGTCTTCTAGTGGAGACGGGCTTTTTGGTGCTCTATAATGAGCAGAATGGGAAATGATATAAATACAGGTTTTGGCTTTAATTGCTCAAGGTTTAAAATGCTGTACGCTTTAGACTGTAATCGATTTAATGGTAAATTGGCAATGATGCCGCCAAACAAAAGACATCATTGCGAGGAGCCGGCAACGAAGCAATCTTCTGCAACAGAGAACAGATTGATACTATAATAATATGGTGCTACGCTGCTGTGATAAAAAATACAAATATAAGCACTCTGACTTCGCAGGAGGGAATTAAAAAAAAACTCTCCTACAAATTATCCGATAAATACTTATCTAACTTCGTTCCTACAAGGTCTCGGGCTGCCAATTCACCTTTTTTATTGATAATAAAGTTTGTTGGTATCACTTTCACATTATAACTATTGCAAGCACTTACACTGCCTTTCATATCGCCAACATTTATCCACGTCAAGCCATCAGTCTTAACTGCCTCCTTCCACGCATCCTCGTTCTCATCAATAGAAACCTGATATATCTCGAAACCCTTACTCCTGTATTTTTTATATGCTGCCACAAGTACCTCATTCTGAATCCTCGACGTAGCATCGTCGGCAGACCAAAACTGTATCAACACCATCTTTCCCTCCAAATCAGACAATGACCGCATTGCGCCATTAACGTCAGGAAGTTCTATGGCAGGATAATCTACTGCCATAGCATCCATAGTGTTTTGCCATCTTACCGAACGCTCTTGTTTGATAATACTCATTGCCTCGTTATAAAGAGATTTCACATTTACAGACGAGGGATATACACTGCTCAATGTGTTAGCTATCTTTTTTATCTGTACCGGGTCTGAAACAACGCGACTTCCATCGTCCCACCGTTGACTAAGAACATAAAGACTCGTCATCGAAAAAACATTATCGAAATCATTCAGATATTCCGTAAAAACAGCTGCTAGCCCATTTTTCACCGACAGTATCGAGTCGTTCTTCACTGCCGGAGAAAGTGTTTTGTTATTCTGAATCATGTATATATCAGTCCTTGCTTTCAAATGAAGTAGAGACAAGGGCTTAATAGATTCACTACCCTTCGACCCCGACACATCATACGACGACGCAAACTTGCCATAATTTCCATTGACAAGCACCTGCTGACCGGAGTCTACCAGTAGCGTTATCAAGGAGCCATTTTCTAGCCTAAGTTGATAGAATGTCGGAATACTATCATAATCGGCAAAGCAAAATTTACCCTTTGCTGACAACTTGACAGAATCGACAGCTGTGTTAGTTGCAACTCCGACCCTCTCGAAGTAAAGCATCTTACCCTTAGCTCCATCAATTACTCCTGACACCTCAAAATTTGTGTCATTCCTACTACACCCGGCTATTACAAATACCGATAACATCACCAAAAACACTAACTTTCTCATTCTATTTTATATATTTAAACCACTGTTCTACAAGCCAATAATAAGAACTTGTCACTGACAATGCAATATTTACTTAGTGCGAAGATAATATTTTATAATTTTACAGCTCTAATTTATCGACAGTGAAAGTATACAGAAACCTAGAAAATATAAATATCAACGAACAAACAATAGTTACCATTGGCAATTTTGACGGACTACACAGAGGACACTGCAAACTGCTGGACTTCATGACCAACAAAGCCAACAAGCTAAAGATCAAGAGTGTAGTAATAACTTTCGACCCTCTGCCTAGAAAATACCTCTTCCCAAAATGTGAGTATAGTCAAGTCCTTGTACGAGATGAGAAAATAAAACTATTTGAAAAGCAAAATATAGACTATCTGATTATAGTACCTTTTGATTCAGATATTGCAAATATCGAATATGACCAATTTGTAGAGGACATTCTAATCAATAAGATAAATATGAGCGTACTAATTATGGGGTTCGACCACCGGATCGGACACAAAGGAAGGGGATCATTTCAAAAAGTAGAAGGACTAACGCGGAAACTTGATTTTGAATTGATAAATTTTGACGCCTACCACCCAAATGGAGAAGTAATAAACTCTTCGGAAATACGCAAACATTTGACCAACAGCAACATACACAAAGCAAACGAGCTGTTGGGATATAACTTTTTTATAAAAGGAGAGGTCATAAAAGGCAAACAAATAGGACAAAAGCTAGGCTTCCCTACCGCCAATATACAAGTATGCAAGGACAAACTAATCCCCAAAGACGGAGTATACTTTGTAAATGTAAATATCAAGGGCGAGAATTTCAACGCAGTGGCAAGTATCGGCACAAATCCCACAATCGACGACGAGAAAAAAACTCATATCGAGATTCATATCCTTGATTTCGACCAAAACATTTATGGACAAACCATAGAACTTAGTTTCATATCGTGGTTGAGAGAAACAAAAAAGTTCAAATCAATGGAAGAGCTACAGCTTAACATAGAGTATGATGTAAGCATAGCTAAGAAATATTTTAAAGATATAACAAAATAGTCGGGAACAGACCGTCAGATAGAACAAATATTACTATATTTGAAAGGCTAAAATTAGCCGAGGATAAATAATTAATTATAACACTAAAATATTTTTATAATGAAAGTAACAGTTGTTGGCGCGGGTGCCGTAGGGGCAAGTTGCGCAGAGTATATCGCAATTAAAAATTTTGTTGCGGAAGTTGTACTTGTTGACATCAAAGAGGGATTTGCCGAAGGCAAAGCAATGGACCTGATGCAGACCGCATCACTAAACGGTTTCGACACTCGCATCATAGGTTCAACTAATGATTATTCAAAAACAGCGGGTAGCGATGTTTGCGTTATCACATCAGGGATTCCTCGTAAACCGGGTATGACTCGCGAAGAGCTTATCGGCACGAACGCTAAGATTGTAAAATCTGTGGCTGAACAGCTAATCCACCACTCTCCCGACACGATAATCATCGTGGTTTCTAACCCGATGGACACAATGACATACCTTACTCATAAGGTTACAGGTCTGCCTAAAAATAGAATTATCGGAATGGGTGGAGCTCTTGACTCTGCTCGCTTCAAATACTTCTTGTCTCAGGCACTGGAATGCCCAATCTCAGATGTCGACGGAATGGTATTAGGAGCACACTCCGACACAGGAATGGTACCACTTATCAAAAATGCTACTCGCAACGGAGTTTGTGTATGCAACTATCTGTCTGACGCTAAGCAAGAAGAAGTGGTGGCAAGCACTAAAGTTGGTGGTGCAACGCTCACAAAGCTACTCGGCACATCTGCTTGGTACGCTCCGGGGGCTGCCGTATCAGGACTTGTACAAGCAATTATCTGCGACCAAAAGAAAATATTCCCTTGCTCGATGCTACTTGACGGCGAATACGGACAAAAAGATATATGCTTGGGAGTTCCTACGATAATCGGAAGGAACGGTGCAGAAAAAATAGTTGAGGTAAAACTAGACGACAAGGCTCAAGAAATGTTCAACGCTTGCGTTGAGCCGGTAAGAAGCGTAAACGCTCTCCTAGAAGTGTAATTAGAGTCCTGACATTATGAACAAGCACTGACTAGTACAGACTATAAATATAAAAAAGCGATGCTCTAAGTATCGCTTTTTTTATTAACCTCTCTCCTTTTTTGCTTTTTTCAATTAACAATTTGTATATTTACTTTATCAGAAAAGCAATATGGAACGATTAATAAAATTATCAGTAAAGAAAGCATTAAACTTTATGCCCAAAGGCTGCAATAAACAACAAATTTCGTCTTAGATATTGATGTTGCTCCATTTATAGGACTGTCTCACACAACAGTGCGAAACATGAAGAAACTCTTTTATGTGTTCCATTCACTAAATTGCTGAGAAAATAAACGCACCTAGAAACACTCTTGACATACTGGAATATGCACGAATTTTGAGTTTACTGCGACAATACACCAAAGGAGTAAATTATTTACAAAAAACCGAGAAAATCTATCTGCAAAACACCAATATTGCAGATATCCTGCCGGACGACAATCCTAACATTGGCAACTTACGAGAGAATTTCTTCTTGAGCCAACTGAAAGCAAAACATGAGGTAAGCACCTCCTTCGTAGATACAGGGCGTACCCTGTATCTACATTCCTTTATTTGTGTTTTTCATTATCACCATTCCATTAAACTATCCCGGTGAAGCCCATAAAGGCCATTGCGAGCAAGCCTGCAACAATGAGAGCTATCGGTGTGCCTTTCATGCCTTTAGGCACTTTTATCAAATCTAAATGTTCGCGCATCCCGGCAAATAGTATCAATGCAATGCCAAAACCTATCGCACTTGCCACAGCGTAGGTGATACCCTGCCCCAAAGTAAATTCTTTTTGTATCACTTGTATGGCTACCCCAAGAATAGCGCAGTTTGTAGTAATCAGTGGTAAAAATACGCCCAATGCCTGATAGAGACTACTACTCACCTTTTTCAAGATAATCTCTACCAACTGTACAAGAGCGGCTATCACCAATATAAAGGAGATCGTTTGAAGAAAACCTAAATTCAGAGGGTCTAATATGCCCTTTTGAATGATAAATGTTACCAAAGTAGCAATGGTCATAACAAATGCCACAGCGGCGGTCATCCCGACACCCGTAGAAATTTTCTTTGATACGCCCAAAAAAGGACAAATACCTAAGAACTGAACCAATATAATGTTGTTGACAAATATGGCTCCTATTATTATTTCAAAATATCCTATTTCCATTTCTATTTTTGTTTGCGTAGTTTGTTAACCATCAATATCAAATATCCCAATGTAATAAATGCTCCCGGAGGCAAAATGAACAACAACATATTTGTGCTTTCTGGCAATAGCGCATGACTCCAAATAGTACCTGCTCCCAAAAGCTCCCTGCATGCACCCAGTATTACGAGAGCGAAACTAAAACCCAGTCCCATGCCTAGACCATCGACCGCCGAACTCAACACTCCATTTTTCGAGGCAAATGCCTCTGCCCTTCCTAGAACAATACAGTTTACTACTATCAAAGGAATAAACAGTCCTAAACTGTCGAACAAGGCAGGAACATAAGCTTCCATAAACATCTGCACAACAGTTACAAAAGTCGCTATTATCACAATATATGCCGGTATCCTCACCTTGTCGGGGATAAACGACGACACCAATGACACAACGATGTTTGACATTACCAAAACAAAGGTCGTTGCCAAGCCCATCCCCAAACCATTCACGGCAGAAGAGGTTACTCCAAGTGTCGGACACATACCCAACAGAAGTACAAATACCGGATTTTCTTTGATAAATCCTTTAGAAAAATTTTTCAACTGACTCATATCGCCTACTCCTTTTTATTTTTCAATATTCTTATACGCTCTCTCCACAGCTTCAAGAAAAGCACGAGAGGTAATGGTCGATGCCGTTATTGCATCTATATCGCCACCGTCTTTGGAAACTGTAAGATTTATGTCGCCGGGATTTTTCCCAACTACGCTGCGCTCACTCTTTTTACTATCCTTAAACCAATCTGCCATCTTACTTCCCAACCCGGGAGTCTCCTGATGAGACAGAATCTCGTAATTGTAGATTTTACCATCGGGAGTAAAGCCAAGCATAACCTGTATCAAACCACTAAAACCATTGACAGAAAAGCTCTGAACAGCAATACCCACAACAGCATTGTCGGCATCGTAGGCTTTGGTAACTTCAATAGGATATTTCGCCCCTTCCAAAAGTATGGAATCAGTCGTCCCTAAATGGTCGTTCGCAGGCAAAACATTTTGCAGTGCTGCCAGTTTCTTATTCTTTTTTGAAACTGCTATCGGTTCTTTGGTGAGTTCGTTTACAACTCCCAATACCCCTGCCGACAACATACAAACCAAAGTAAGTGTTATCAGCATATTCGTAAGTGTTGACGCTTTCTTTGCCATTTTACTTTCCAAATCTTGAGGGTTTAACATATTTGTTTATCAAGGGTACTGCTGCATTCATCAACAATATGGCGAAAGATATACCCTCAGGGTAGCTGCCAAAGGCTCTGATACATACAGTTAGTATCCCAATGCCCACGCCAAAGATTATCTGTCCTTTTTGTGTCATCGGCGATGTTACCATGTCTGTTGCCATAAAAATAGCTCCCAGCATTGCTCCTCCCGATAAAACCTGAGTCAGCGGATTCATATATAAATTAGGATTTATAAGCCACAATATACCTGACAATATGACAATCGAACCCAATACCGACACCGGAATATGCCAAGTTATAACCTTGCGGCTGAGCATATACACTCCTCCGATTATCAGCATCAATGCCGAAACCTCACCCAAACTCCCTGACGACAAGCCAAAAAACATATCAGTCAATGATGGTAATGAAACACTAGAAATATCTCCACTACGCATTGCCTCTTTTATCAATCCCAATGGAGTTGCCCCAGTTGTTCCGTCAACAGGTAAAACCCATGAAGTCATAGGCGCCGGAAAGGATATCAACAGAAAAACCCTACCTGCAAGTGCCGGATTGAATAGATTTGTTCCCAAACCGCCAAAACTCATCTTCGCCACTCCCATCGCAAACAAAGCTCCTACCATTACTATCCAAATAGGCAGGGTCGAAGGCAAGTTGAAACCCAACAATATACCCGTAACTACCGCAGATAAATCCAACACGCTCCTACCGTCGGAATTATTATTCATCAAAAAACGGTCTATCAAATACTCAAACAACACGCACGACACTACTGCCGTGAGCATTATCGTTAACGCCGACATACCAAAAGCGTACACCGACCACGCTACTGCCGGCAACATCGCAATGACAACCGTCAGCATTATCGACTTCGTACTCTCACTTGACCTTATGTGAGGCGACGGCGATATATAAAATTCTTTTTCACTCATAATTTACTGTAGCTTAGACTTTTGCCGAATTTCTTTCTTTTATGATATTGCCTGCTTCCTTTTTGCCCAATCTTATGTAATCGAGCAATGGACGGTTGGCAGGACAGGTATAACTACACGAACCGCACTCAATGCAGTCCATAACCTTCTCGCCCTCAGTATCTGCCCACATGAATTTCTCGCTCAAAACCATCAGCAAATGAGGCTCTAAGCCCATCGGACAAACGGTGGTGCACTTACAACAACGAATACATGCTCCCCAATCAGGTCGCTTACTCTCTTTATCCGTCATTACCAACACTCCCGACACACCTTTGGCACTCGGTGCCGACAACTTCGATATTACCCTGCCCATCATCGGTCCGCCACTGATTACCTTACCCGTATTTTCGGGCAGTCCTCCCGTTTTCTCCAACAGCTCTTCGATGGGTGTCCCTACTCGCACTTTAAGATTACAAGGATTCGCCAAGCTCTTCCCTGTTACGGTAACAACCCTATCAATCAAAGGCTTATTCTTCTGAACTGCCTCATATACAGCAACTACCGAACCAACATTGGAAACCACGGCTCCCACTGAAAGCGGCAAAGCACCCGATGGAACTTCCTTGCCAGTTACTGCTTTTATAAGTTGCTTCTCTCCTCCTTGCGGATATTTCACCTTCAATGGTACAATGCGAATACCCTTATAATCTTTCGACAGCTTTTCGAGATGCTCTATCGCATCTTTTTTATTATTCTCTATCCCAATATAGCACAGCGGTGCATCAATAGCTTTCAGCAAAATAGACGCTCCAACCATCAACTGCTCGCCCTGCTCCAACATCAAGCGATGGTCGGAAGTAAGATAAGGCTCGCACTCAACACCATTGATAACAAGGCATTCAGCCTTCTTGCCTTCAGGTATCATAAACTTTACGTGCGAGGGGAAAGTTGCTCCTCCCAATCCGACAATGCCTGCTTCTGTTATTTTGCCTACTATCTCCTTTGGCGAAAGATTGCACTCTTTCTTAAGCGCATCACTTGTGTCTATCTCAGGAATCCATTCGTCGACCTCTTCGCAGTCAATAACTACCGCAGGACGTGCAAAACCCGAGACATCAACTACATTGTCGAGTTTCACTACTTTTCCTGTAACTGAGGAATGCACGTTGGCAGAGATAAATCCATTGGACGCTCCAATAAGCTGTCCCGTCAGAACTCTGTCGCCCTTCTTGACTGTTGCTTTTGCAGATGCCCCAATGTGTTGGGTAAGAGGAATTGTTACCCTCTTGGGTATCCCAAAGTCCTCGATGGGCTTGTCTGCCGACAACTTATTTTCGGGTGGATGAATACCGCCCTTTGCAAATGTTTTCAATCTCATCTATTTATATTTTAGAGACTTTAGTATGTAGATATTGTTTTTCTTCTATAATCATTTTCTGTATTCTGACTTGTCTAATGTGCTTCATTTATTGTATTTGTTTATCCTGACAGGGTAATATTTGCTGAAATTGTCCAAATGAACTCAATACATTTCAATAATGCGATACTCTCCTTGCTCTTTTAATTTATTAATTAGGTGCTGTTTTACAGTCTGCATTGGCTCTGAACTTGTCATGTAATCCATAGTAGATATAAAAAATAACTTATTCCTTAGCTCTATCCAGATCCAATGAATGGATTTAAAGTGTATTTCTCGCTCTTGATAATTATCAAAAGACTCAAAACAAGATTTAGCTGTATTATCATCTTTAAAGCACCATTCTTCCACTCTAATATACCTTGAATACTCCTCTTGTTCTTTTTCTAAAAAGGAGCCGTAAATTTGTGTTGCCTTTCTGAAATCGTCATTCTCAAAGTCCCTTGCCAAGAGTGTCGCAAAACTCTTGTTCTTCCATTCCTTCATCCACCCATCCATATAATCATTACTTCGTGTGTACTTGGATTCTCTAAACAGCCCATCTAAATTCTTATTGAGCAGTGATAACTGCCCTGAGGTATCAATGCAAGTGCTATCATAAACAATATTAAACACCTTAATGGGTGATACTTTGGGCACACTGACTTTACTCGAAATCTCTTCTCTTGTTACAGTATGCACACCTGAGTTACTTCTTTTACCACAAGAGCATACGACTGTGAATATCAGTAAAATAATAGTTGCCTTCTTCATGTGTTTATATTTTGTTTTTTAATTGACACATGTATCTCGCCAATATAATCATACTTCTGTGTGAGACTTGTCTCATGGCTCGTTTCATCTTTCTACAATTGTTAATGATGATTGTGTTCTGTGAACTCCAAAACATATAGCTCTAAAGTCCTCAGCAACAGTGTTACTTCGTGAATCATCACCCTCAATAGTAAGCCTATACAAAGGCACTCTATATATTGTATAAGGTCTCGGTCTGTAAGGATAGCTTGTTAGATGTGCTGTCCCAACGGTTAAATTTGTAATAACAATCCTTACATTTCTCATTACTCTTTCTTAAGCATTAAATCTATCTATCCCCTATGGGGAATATTTGGATTCTCGTACAATCCTCTATTTCTATTGAGCAAAGTCCTACGGACTATAACAAGCTCTGCTTTTCAAGCTCAACCTTTGCCTCAACCTCTGCCTTAACCTCTGCCTTAACCTCTGCCTTAACCTCTGCCTCAACCTTAACCTCAGTCTTTTCCTTAGTCTTTTCCTTAGTCTTAGGCTCTGCCTTCGGTTCTCTTGGCGGCGGGAAGTTGGTCTCAATGATGGCATTTGTCGGACATACAGGTACGCACTTCCTACACAGCTTACACCTATCAGAGTCGATAAATGCAAGGTTGTTGCCCATGTCAATAGCCTCGTAAGGACAAACGTTGAAACATTTGGAACAGCCGATACACGCTACGTCGCAGGCTTTCTTAGCAACTCCTCCTTTGTCTTGGTTCATGCAGGCAACAAAAATCTTACGCTCCTTTTTAAAGCGTTTGCGCATCTCGATTAGCAACTTCGGACAAGCTCTTGCACATGCTCCGCAAGCAACACATTTTTCGTCGATGATAACGGGCAGACCAGTCTCCTCGTCCATATACATAGCATCGAACTCGCAGGCTACTACACAGTCGCCATGACCCAAACAGCCAAAGCTACAATCCGTCTCGCCAGGATGATTGGCAGCAACAGAACACAACTTCACTCCGTCGTACTCAGCCTTGCGAGGGCGAGACTCACATGCCCCGTTGCATCGCAACACCGCCACCGTCGGCTCTTTCTCCTCCGCCACTGCTCCTATTGCATCCGCAACCTGCGACATACAATCGTTGCCGCCAACAGGACAAAACAGCCCCTCAAGGTTTCCTTGCGACACACAGGCTTCCGCAAAAGCTCTACAGCCAGCATAACCGCAACCGCCACAGTTAGCACCGGGCAAAACCTCGTCAACATCGTCTATGCGAGGATCTTCCTCTACCTTAAAACGCTGAGTGGCAATGTAGAGAATAATCGACGAAACCGCTCCTATGCCTCCAATAGAGGCTACCGTATAAAGTATAGTTGTTGTATCCATTTTATCTACAATTTTCTTATTACTCTAAATGCAAATATATTTTGTAACTTGTTCTTCATAGTCCGCAGTATCAAATAGTACGGAAGCAAAGCCCCCAAACCTATAAGCGCAATAACAAGCTCATTGTCAGTTAGCTGGTAGGCAATGATAATCCCGAGCAAAACCACAATAAAGGGCAATATGTAAGCCAGCAATACCGCCGAAAAACCCATACTCTCTGTGCCTTCAATCTCCACGCGCTCTCCAAGCCTCAACTCAAATTCTCCACACTTAGCATCAACATCCTTTCCTCCCCCCACCGACGGACTGCCACACACACTCTTCACTGAACATGCCGAGCATGCTCCATTGTCAATACTGAGCGAAACTGTGGCGATACCATCTTTGAGGTATTTGACAACACCAATGTGTTTTATTATCTCCAACTTGCAAAGTTTTTAATTTACACCACAAATATAGAGGATATTTTTAGTCCATACATAAAAATGTAAGATTAAAAGACTCTGCATATTAGCTTTTTTTCTACTACTCTTGCAATGTCTATCATCATAATATATTGTGATACACGAACTAAAGCAAGTTGAGACTGCAAAAAAATAATTATCAGAATAAAAATAAAAGTGGACATTCATGTCCTTTATTTTTGAAAAGTTGAAGTAAATGGTCGATAAATAACTTTGTAGACTTCGTCGATATAGCAAGCTCCTCACAATGACGTTCTTGCATTTGGTGTTATCATCTTCTAACTTATCAAATCAGCACATTATCGCATTATTCATTGCCATTTACTCACTTTTAAATACCTTTGCAGGCATAAAACGATAAGACATGATCAATCGGTGGATTATTAGGAATAAAGTTCTTCACTTAGTGTATGCTAGCAGAATCTCTTCGGAGACCTCTATAAACAAGGTTGAAAAAGAGCTACTTTTTAGTATCGATAAACTCTACGAGCTTGCTCACCTGCTAATAGAAATTCCCTTAGAGTTAAGAGCTGAGGCATTGCGGCGCATCGAACAAGGCAAGTCCAAACGAGTTCCTACACAGACCGACCTGAACCCCAATACTAACTTCGTCGACAACAAGCTCATTCAAATTATAGAGAATAACATCGCCGTAAATAATTATATTTCGAAAAAATCTGTCAATTGGACGAATTACGACAAGTTTATCAAAGATTTATTTGCAAGACTGTCAGAATGGGCTATATATCAGACATATATAAACAAAGACAATCTTTCGTTTAAAGACCAAAGTAAATTCATAGAGAAGCTCTTCAATAAATTCCTACCAATGCAAGAGGAATTGGCAGAGATTCTTGAAGAGAAAAGTATATACTGGAACGATGATCTTGAGTTTACACTATCAATATTGGGGGCAAGCATAAAGAAAATAAAAGAAGACAGCGATGAGCATAGCATAATAATTCCTCCATACAAAAACGACGAACAGAAGTTTGCAAAGGAATTATTCAGAAGTGCCGTGATATACAACGATAATATCTCGGAAATAATACAAAAACACACCCTGAATTGGGATATGGAACGCATTGCCCAAATAGATTTAGTGATACTGCAATTAGCTTTGGCAGAAATTTTGTATATTGAGGGCGTTCCGGTAAATGTATCTATAAATGAGTACATAGAGATTAGTAAGCATTACAGCTCGGCTAAGAGTTCCAACTTTATAAATGGTGTTTTAGACAATGCCGTAAAAGCACTAAAGAAATCGGGAGAGCTGACCAAAATATGAATACAATGAAAAGAATAGCAATATTTCCGGGTTCGTTCGACCCTATAACAATCGGACACGAATCGATAGTACGAAGGGCTGTCCCTTTGTTCGACGAGATACACATTATGGTGGGCGACAACATCTCCAAAACAAGCCTATTCCCAATAGAAAAGCGTGTACAGTTTATTGAAAAAGTCTTTGCCAACGAAAAAACTGTACAAACACACCGCCATGCAGGACTGACGGTAGATTTCTGCAAGAAAGTAAATGCAGGGTTTATTATCAGAGGTCTAAGAACATCTTCCGACTTTGAATACGAAAGAGCTATCGCACAGGTCAATAAGATGATGATGCCCAACATTGAAACGGTATTTCTGCTCACTCTGCCCGAACATACTGCAATCAACTCAACCCTCGTGAGAGATATTATGAAGCACGGAGGGGATGCATCAATGTTCACTCCAACCGGCATCAAAAGAGAAGAATATAATATACAGTAAAGCCTCAACGTTATTCCTTAAAAAGCTCGGTTTATGAGGTCGATATTCGTTTGTATTATATGTGCAGCATTAGGAGTAAGCACCTATGCTCAAGAGTGTTCTATCTTTGCGACTAACACTTCATACGCAAACAAGCACATCAAAATACAAAGTATAAACAACTTTATTTGCAACGAACCGACAACTATCTTTGAAACAGAGGTCAACAAACTTGGAATAATAAACATTACGGTCGACAACATCAACACTCCCACTCCCGCTTATATCAATGCCGGACAAAACAAAGTGCTAGTCTACCTCGAACCAAATACTACCCTCAACCTCGTGTTGCCAAACTACGAAGACCTAACATTGATACAGTCTAAAAACCCATACTTCCAAGCAACAGAAGTGTGGGCAAAAGTTATACTTCCAAAAAAATCGCTGACCGACTTTGTGATGAAGGCAGACATCAGATACGCAACAGTGATGGCAGAATATTTTGAAGATCTGAAATATGAGTATTCAGACTCACTGATGAACGTGGCAACAAGTATTATACTAGACACTGAAGATGCTGACACAAAATTCAAAAAAGACTACCTGCAATATAGAAAATACATGCTCGAATATGCCCTAAAACCACATAAATGGCAGGAATTTATGCGTAAATACCTGAACACAGAACTGCTTATCAACAATAGCAGCTTCACAAGCATGCTCGACGAGGTATTCAGAAATCATATTGATGCCGAAATATCCAAAAATCGTGATTTTATAAGCATATTGAATGAATCAAAATTCAGCTCTATCGCTCCATATATAAAAGATAAATATCAACTAAACGAAAATACGGCATCCCTAATCGCCATAAAAACAATATATAACGGCTACTACCTGAACCATTTCAATAGACCCAAATGCATAGAGGCGGCTAAGTATCTGTCAATGAATACGAAAAATACAGAACTGAGAAAAATAGCAACAGAAACTTATGAGAAAATATACCACCTCAGCATAAACTCACCCGCTCCAAAAATAGAACTTAAAGATATATACGGGGAAAAAATATCTCTCGGCGATTTCGACAAAAGCAAAATGCTGATTATACATTTTACCGACATAGACCTCTACACTGCTAAACAAGAAATAGGATACCTCAACACAATGACTGTCGGAATGGACGATTTCTTGGAAACTCTATATCTTTTTAAACCTGGAAACTCACCCGACTCTATTGCTAATTTTGTGAAACAATACGACATACGAGGACAATTTGCCGTTTGTACCGACAACATCGCAACCAAATACAGAGTCGCCTCATGGCCAACAACATACCTACTGAACGAGTCTAACCGTCTAATCGCTTCGCCTGCGCCAAACCCCATGGGCGGACTAGACAGAACCTTGAAAGAGATAGTGAAGAAAAAACAAATCGACAAAATGAGACAGGAAGGGAAAGAACCTCAAAATAACTCGTTTAAATTTTAGCATGGACAACCTGCTTTAAATAATCTATTATACAGCCATTTACAGCCTCTATTGCCTCCTTAATTTTCCATTTCCCTTCGCCTCGCTCGCCAACATAATTAGATACTGCCCGCACTTGTGCGAAAGGAATGTCGAAGTGTTTTGCCACATAGAAGAAGGCTCCTCCCTCCATGCTCTCAGTGTCGGGAGCAAAGAGTTCGACAATGCGACTGATACTATCCAACGAAGTGTGGCAATTGTCTGACGTAGACCCTTTTACTTTCTGCAAGTCTGCAAATTGCGGACTGTCGTTTATGAGTAAACCACACTTGTAAGGGTGCTTATTCTCATCAAGCAAGTCGGTTTCGGCAAGAGGAATAAAACCCTTAACCGATTCTATGCCTGAATCCGAGAACACCTCAGAGCTTATCTCCAAAACCTGCGATAGTTTAATGCTTCGTTTAAAGCTGCCACAAATACCTACGTTGATAAGCAAATCGTATTTTTTTTCAGACAATGCTTTTGTGAGGCTAAAACTCGTTGCCACCATTCCCACTCCCGTAACACAGAAATCTACATTATCAAGTCTATTACTCGTGCAAAAGTCCTTTATTCTAGCAAGCTCAAATTCTGTCGCCGAAACTATTAGTATTTTCATGTGCTTATGTTTTGTTTTTTAATTGCCACATGTATCTCGCCAATATAATCATTCTAGTATGTGAGGACTTGTTCTCATGGCTCGTTTCATGTGTTTGTTTTTATGCAATAAGCTGTATGCTATAGGCCTACTGCCATTTGAATCCAAAAGTACAAAAAGTAACTATTCAGCCAAAATACGCAAGCATAATTGACATTAAAGCATTGCAAGAGATGCAAGCAATAGGCTGTAGGCTGTAAGCGAACAGTCTTGTTTAGGGTTTATTGTTTAATCGTTTATTCGTTGAATTGTTTAATTGTTTAATTGTTTAGAGTTTAATTGCTTGAAATTTAATGAATTATATTAATAGACGAATAGCCTTCTGCTTTAGCTGGAGGAATAATGTAAACACCCTTCCTCTCAGAATGGCTTTAGCCCAAATGTAGATACTACGATGTGGGCTGTTTATGGCTGCAAGCCATAATTAATTCAGCCCATGGCAACGCCATGGGGAAAGATACACCACTAAACCCGTAACGTTACGGATTGCAGGATGCCGAATGTAATAAATAAAAAGTGAAGAATAAATCCACGAACGTCATTGCGAGGAGCCGAAAAAACATAAACATTCCCCGTAGGGATAGATAGAATGTTGTGCGTCTCTGAAGGTGTGCCGTTGATGCTAGAAAGGTATAAAATTATTTTTTTACTTATTCTTTATATATATATTTGTGGTGTATATTTTTATAGAAATGAATAGAACAGAAATAGTTGAACAAATAAAACTTAAACGAAGCTATCTGTGCGTAGGGCTTGATACCGACATCGAGAAACTACCTGCTCACTTGCCGAGAAACCCTAAAGGAGTTTTGGAGTTTAACAAAAATATTATCGACGCAACAGCTCAATACACTGTTGCCTACAAGCCAAACCTTGCATTCTACGAATGTATAGGCAGTGCAGGGCTTGATGTATTTGCCGAGACTGTGAGGTACATTAAGGATAAGTATCCCAAAATATTTGTTATTGCCGACGCAAAACGTGGCGACATCGGCAACACCGCAAAAATGTATGCCAAGACTTTCTTTGAAACCTATGGCGTTGATGCCCTCACCGTCGCTCCATATATGGGCGAGGATTCTGTTATGCCCTTTCTGGAATGTGATGGCAAATGGACTATACTACTTGCACTAACCTCAAACAAAGGTGCTTACGACTTCCAATACATAGAAGACTGCGAAAGCTCTAAGACACTGTATGAGAAGGTGTTGGAGAAATCGCAAAAATGGGGAAACGACAAAAATCTTATGTATGTGGTCGGTGCAACAAAAGCCGAAATGCTTGCTGACATTAGGAAGATAATACCTAATAGTTTTCTGCTAGTACCTGGCGTTGGGGCTCAAGGAGGAAGCCTCAAAGAAGTATCGAACGCAGGCTTAAACAGGGAGTGCGGACTACTGGTAAATTCTTCAAGAGCTATTATTTATGCATCTCCGGCAGAGGATTATGCGGACAAAGCAAAAGACGAAGCCCGCAAGTTGCAAACTGAAATGGAGGAATACCTCAGGGACAAAGAAATAATTTAAATATGCTGTCATCAATATTAATAATAGCCGCATTGATTATTACAATAGTCATACTTGTTGTGATTGAAGCGGTGTTGCTACCCGGAGTATCTATTGGTGCTATCGGTGCATTCCTTTTGGGCGTATACACCATCTACTACACCTATGGGGTGTTTGGCTGGGCAGGTGCTGTACTCGTGTCCATATTCGTCTTGGTGGGTGTTCCAATACTGTTATATTGGCTAATGTTTGTTCGAAAGAAAAGTGCTATCAGACTTGACTCTAAGATTGACAGTAAGGTCGTGAACGACAAGATTGGAAATATCAATATTGGCGACGAAGTAGTAGCCCTCAGTAGATTGACACCCATGGGCAAGGTTACAAAAAATGATGACGAGTATGAGGCTAAAAGTACAATAGGCTTTGTCAGTGAAGGCGAGATGCTGACAGTAATTGAAATTGAGAACAACTGCCTCATTGTGGGAAGAAAATAAAATCGTGATATATTAATAACTAAAAAACAAATCGTTATGGATCAATTTTGGGTTTGGATTATACTGAGTGTAGTCCTATTCTTTATCGTCATGTATTATGTACCTGTGGGACTATGGTTTACAGCCGTCTTCTCAGGAGTTCGTGTCAGCTTGTTACAGTTGGCATTTATGAGATTTCGAAAGGTTCCTCCCGGAACAATTGTAAGAGCTATGATTGAGGGCGAAAAAGCAGGAGTCCCGCTGAGTCGCAACTCATTGGAAGCCCACTACCTTGCAGGTGGTAATGTTACGAGTGTTGTTCATGCCTTGGTTTCTGCTTCAAAAGCAAATATCGACCTACCCTTTGACATGGCTACTGCCATCGACCTTGCCGGTAGAGATGTTTTTGAAGCGGTGCAGATGTCTGTAAACCCAAAGGTTATAAATACTCCTCCTGTTACAGCAGTTGCGAAAGACGGTATTCAGCTAATTGCGAAAGCAAGGGTTACAGTGAGAGCAAGCATTAAACAACTTGTCGGTGGTGCCGGCGAAGACACAGTGCTTGCACGTGTTGGCGAAGGTATCGTTTCGTCAATAGGGTCGTCGGAGTCGCACAAGGAAGTACTCGAAAATCCCGACAACATCTCAAAAGTCGTTCTTAGCAAAGGACTTGATGCAGGTACTGCCTTCGAAATCCTATCGATTGACATTGCAGACATCGACATAGGTAAGAATATCGGTGCGGTACTGCAAATCGACCAAGCTGAGGCAGACAAAAGTATTGCACAGGCAAGAGCCGAGGAGCGCAGAGCTATGGCGGTAGCTTTAGAACAAGAAAATATCGCAAAAGCCCAAGAAGCTCGTGCCAAAGTTATTGAGGCAGAGGCAGAAGTACCTCTTGCCCTAGCAGAGGCATTCAGAACAGGAAATATGGGCGTAATGGATTATATGAGATATAAGAACATTGATGCCGACACCGAAATGCGCAAAGGCATAGCTGGCAGCGAAGGCTCTGATACTTCTGAGAAGTAATAGTGGTCAGTGATTAGTGGTCAGTGGGACGGACAAGATGCCAAACCCACTGACCACTTTTTTTATTCAACAACTACCACCCTACCTGAACGACCTATGCTGTTGAAGGCTGCTGCTTTCATCCCTACAACAAAATCTAGTGGCTCAGAATATAACTTAGAGTCTGCATTTGGCTCAGTACCGTCGGTGGTGTAGCGTATTTCCAAATCGGGATATAAAACGTTTAAATGTACCTGTTTAGAATCATCAACCATTGCTCCAACAGGTGGTATCCTATATAAATAAGCTCCATTAATATTGTCAAGTCTCGGCAAAGCATACTCCCCCACTCTCCTTACAAAATCTGACCATGCTTGCTGTTTTGCATCATCACTACCTATCCATTCGGGCTGACCACACCATGCTCGCTCTGCAAGTCCAAGCATCTTAGGAAGAATACAATATTCCAACAGTTCGGCAGATTTCAGATTCTCTGCCCACAGCTGTCCCTGCATACCAATAATATGCTTTCTTCCATTTTCAGTCAATTGCACCATTGTTCTGCATCCCTCTTTGGGAGACGCTCCGTCACACCAATTAATGGGCGCGCCTAGAGGTGTTTCAATCACACATTTACTTACGTCATAGGGCGTAAACTCCCACGACTTCTTAGTGTCGTTAAATCCTCCCCAATAATATCCCGGCTCATTAGGATCCTTCGCATAAGCCAAGTCTAAATAAATATTGCTCACCGAACTCATCACGACATCTATACCCACATTTGCTAATTTATATGCCAAATCCTCTGAACCCCAACCTCCTACCGTATTCCATACATAAGGGACAAGATCTTTGTCAAGCATCTCAGGTGCAGCATGCTTACCCTCCTTCTCGTCGTTGGCAACAGCTATTTCTTCCCACCCTGACATCGTTATACCCCTAGCATTGAGATTATTGCAAAGACGAAGCATAAAATAATGGAACAATGCATCAGTATCTAGCTTTAAATCATTCTGTTTGACAAACTCCTGAACCTGCGGAGAGCCTATCCATGCTCCATGCGGCACTTCGTCGCCTCCGGCATGAATATTCTTCAAATCCAAACCTGCTGTTTTGTAGTACCCATCAAGAGCTTCCACTACCGTAGTGAAGAAATGATAGGTAGCATCGTTGGCTATATTCATCACATTATCTGTCCATCCCTGAACAGAGCGATATTCCGACTTGTCGTCGAAATCTGTTAATAGATATTCCACCGCTTTAACGCTGTCGCCCATTTCCATATAGTTACGATAGCGATATTCCATAGACTTGATAGCTGCCCGAGAATGCCCCGGAACGTCTATCTCGGGAATGACCTCAATGTGCCTCGCTTTTGCATATTTAAGTATCTCTATAAAATCGGCAGCAGTGTAATGACCCGTACCACTTGCCGACACAAATGCTCCCGAGCCAAAGGACGGTGGAAGATTCGTCTTGTCATATCCATCGTGCTTACGCACCGAACCATACTCGGTAAGCTCCGGCAATGCTTGTATCTCCAATCGCCATCCCTCGTCATCACAAAAATGAAAATGAAATTTATTCAGTTTATACCTCGCCATCAAGTCCAAAGTCTTCAATATCTCGTCCTTGGTCTGAAAGTTACGTCCCACATCTACCATAAGTCCCCGATAAGCAAAGGCAGGAGTATCTGCTATATGTACACACCCTAGCTCTAGCTTACTTTGTTTCTCTTTGTAGGCTTTGTTGGGAATAAGAGATAACAAAGACTGTATCCCGTTGAATATGCTCTCTGAATCTCGCCCCAATATCAAAATCATATCAGGCTTAATATCTAACACATAGGAGGTTTCTAAGTTAGCTACCTGCTTGAGTATAATCTTACATGCTCCCTGCGATGCAGACTCACCCTCCATGAGCCTACTAAACTCGTCTTTCAAAAAAGCTGCCTCGTTTTGCATCCTCGAATTATCGCACATCACCTCGACATTCCTGCCTATTGTGCAAATACCATCTTTAGGCTCGTATACCTTCGGCGTAGGAATAATGGGACACAGAGCACCTGACCCCTCTATCTCAGAATTACTCGTATAACGCATTAATGCTGTTTCGACTTCTACATTATCACTCCCCGACCGTTTAGTCTGCTCTGCCCGCAAAAAATCAACAACTTTTATCTCGCATTGCAAGATGGAGTCTGACTTTGAGTCGAATACAAAGTAGCCTCCGGCAGGAGCATCGGTCTTATTAATATTCCAAAATTCTGATGTAAACTCAACATCTACACTTTCGTCAGTTCGTAAGTGCTTCCAATCTGATGTGGGAAACATTTTATAAAAATCACCGTTGATATGGGCTATTGCCACGCCTCCCGTTACAGACTTTGTGCTGATAGCTCGGGGATAGTTAAAATAGAACTCCCAATCATCCTCCAACTTACTATTGTCTTTGTTCTCAATAATAAACCTAGACAGATTCTCACTCTTGCCCTGATAGCTATTGCTGATTAACTCCCAACTAAGCGTAATATTGCGGTCTGCTCCTGACTTCCCACACGACACTAACAAGGGGAAAGCCAATAAAAAGGTATAAAATATTCTCATGGTCGATATAAAATTAATACACTCACAAATTTAGAAATATTTGTACACTACACAAGCATTTATCTAGCATTTTCTTTGACGTAGATGATACATTACGAACAGGGAACAGTGGTCAGCGATGAGTGCTCAGTGGTCAGACAACAGCCGGGCAGAAAATGTTCGGCCCTTACATTATCCGTCATTGCGAGCGCAGCGTGGAAATCTGTTCTTCGTTGTAGGAGATTGCTTCGTCGCCAGCTCCTCGCAATGACGTTCGTTTATCGGCTGTTCGCTTACAGCCTAAAGCATACGGCATATAGCTTGTATTTATAGCTACCCACCCAAAACGTTATAGAGCCAAAACAAGTGCTAAAGCATTGCATTGTAAACCATCGCACTAACGGTAAAGAAAATGGTCAATCCAACAATGTCATTGGTAGTTGTGATGAAAGGTCCTGTCGCCACCGCAGGATCTATCTTTATAGAATTGAGAACAATAGGAACAATTGTTCCGAACACTGAGGCGTAGAGCATCACCACTATCAACGATAAACTCAGCGAAAAGGCTAAGGTCATGTCTCCCTTGATAAAATCAGCATATAGGAATATTAATATCCCAAAAATCAAGGCGATAAATATTGCCACCAACAGCTCTTTGCTAAGTCTCTTTGCCAAAGAAATATGGTCGTTGCCCATTGCTAGGCTCTGAACCACAATAGACGAGGACTGTATACCCATATTCCCCGCCATCGCCGCAATAAGCGGAATAAATGCCATTATCGAGGGCATCTTTGTAATAATTTCTTGAAAAGACCCTATGACACTCGAACCACACAAACCGCCAATCATTCCTATAAGCAACCAAGGAATACGAGAGCGAGCCATTGCCCAAGGGCGTGTGCCTGCATGTATCTCTCCCGTCAAACCGGCTGCCATTTGCAAATCTTTCTCCGCTTCTTCCCTGATTACATCAACAATGTCGTCGATGGTAATGCGCCCTTTCAATCGTCCGATACCGTCAACCACAGGAATAGCCACCAAATCGTATTTCTCCATCATTTGGGCAACCTCCTCGTCTTGCATTTCCGTACGAACACTATACACCTCATTGTTATAAAGTGTTGATATTTTGGTGTTTGTAGGATTAGAAATCAAACTTTTAAGCGAAAGTACTCCTTTCAATATATTGTCGTCGTTTACGACGTAAACATTGTAAACCTCATCAACATCTTCTGCTTGCTTAGCGATTTCTTTCAAGCATTCCTGAACATTCAAATTCTCATTTACCGACACAAGCTCCTTTGCCATCAATCCCCCGGCACTATCCTCGTCGTATTCCAAAAGATCTACAATGTCTCCCGCTTGTTCTAAATCCTCCAAACTGCCAAGAACCTGCTGCTTGTCGTCGTCATTCAGAAGCCCAATAACATCGGTAGCATCATCGGAGTCCATGTTATTAATGAACTGATTGGCAATGACTTCAGGAGGCAAAACCTTTAAAAAACGCTTAAGCTCATCTTCGGGTATTTCTAATAGTACGTCCGCACCCTTCTCGCCGTCAAGAAGTAAGTATATTTCCTTTGCCTCGTCGATGGATATATGCTCCATTATCTCCGCAATGTCTGCAGCATGCATATCCTCGATAGTCTCCAACAACAAATTGTCGTCGTGAGACTCCAAGAGCTCGCGTACCTTTTCTATCAGCTCTTTGCTTACTACATTTGACATATCAACCTCCTTTGCTTATTATATTTGTGAGCTCCACAAATGCTTCCACACTCAACTGCTCCGGTCGTTTCCCGAATATTTCATGCTCCTTCACTTCTTGAGAAATCATGCTTTTTAAACTGTTCCTCAAGGTCTTACGACGCTGATTAAACGCTTGCTTGACAACTCTGAAAAACATTTTCTCATCACACGACAAGCTGAAATCCGCTTTCCTGACTAGCTTTATTACTGCCGATTTTACCTTCGGCGGCGGATTAAAGACATGCTCATGGACAGTAAACTCATAACTCACATCGTAAAACGCCTGCAAAAGTACACTTAATATTCCATATACCTTCGTGCCTTCTTTCTCGCATATTCGCTGACCGACCTCCTTCTGAACCATCCCAACTACCTGTGGCACAACATGGCGACATTCGAGTATCTTGAAAAATATCTGACTGGATATATTATAAGGGAAATTCCCTATTACTACTACTCCCGAGGGAAACAGCTCCGCTAAATCCATTTTCAAAAAATCCTCCTCAAATATCTTTCCATTTAGTTTTTTGAACTTTTCTCTCAAATATTCTACCGACTCTGTATCTATCTCTGCAACAGAAAGATTCCATGACTCATCATCCAAAATATACTGCGTCAGAACTCCCATACCGGGTCCAACTTCCAAAATATTATTGGTAGCATCGGCATCAGCTATCGACACTATATTACAGGCTATATTCAAGTCTGTTAGAAAGTGCTGACCCAAGTGTTTTTTTGGACGTACTGACGTTTGTTTCATGTGTTTATATTTTGTTTTTTAATTGCCACATGTATCTCGCCAATGTAATAATCCTCGTATGTGAGGACAAGTTCTCATGGCTCGTTTCATTTTGTTACAAGTGTATATTTTCTTATTTTTGCGCCGTTTTAACAAGCAAAAGTAGTAATTTTTCATGAGTTCAAAGTTTACACAAGCCCTTAAATACTTATTCTTCCTATCCGTGGGAGTACTAATATTCTATTATATATACAAGGATGAGGACTTTGGAAAAATAAAAGAAGCTCTGCAAAACACCAAATACGGATGGATAGTCCTTTCGCTTACTGCCGGGCTGATTAGCCATATCAGCCGTACGCTTAGGTGGCGACAGGTAATACAAGAAATGGGCTATAAAGCTAGAATCGCCACTTGTTTTCACTCCGTTATGATAGGATATATGGTAAACCTTATCATACCTCGTGGTGGCGAAGTGAGCAGGAGTGTTGCCCTTTCACAAGTAGAGAAAATTCCTTTTCTAAAACTAATGGGCACAGTCGTAGCAGAACGGCTGATAGACCTGATTATGATGGTACTTATCCTACTTATTGCTCTGGCTCTAAATTTTGGAGAGCTAATGAAGGTCATAGACGAAAATGCTTCCATTCAGCACATTACAGACTCCATACTGAATAACCGCATTATAATAGTCTTGTTTTTTGTATTAGTAATTGCAGCTATTATTTTCAGAAAACAAATCTTGGGAGAGAAATTATTAGATAAAATCAGACATGCCTTAAAGAGCTTCGTCGAGGGGTTTTCTGCAATCAGAAGACTGAAAAATAAAGGTTTGTTCTTTGTTCATACCGTTTTTATTTGGCTGATGTACTACATTATGACTTACCTCGTGTTCTTTGCATTTGGCTTCACTGAAAACCTCTCTGCCAACAGCGCACTCGTCGTATTCATTATGGGCAGTCTTGGTATTGTATTCCCATCCCCGGGAGGAATTGGAACATGGCACTACATGGTTATTTTGTCATTGAGTATTTATGGCATTGGAAACGTCGAAGCATCTACATTCGCTCTTGTTCTGCACACCTCTCAAAACTTTATGCTCTTAGTTGTTGGGCTGATTTCTCTCTTGATTTTATACACCCGCTTTAATCTCCGAAGTTTGAGCCTAAAACAAAATAACAAGGATGACAATACTGAAGTTTTAGAATAAAAAAGCACGAAGTTCGAAAAATAAACCCCGTGCTAAGAAAACAATTATGTTTCTTTTAAACTAAACCATAAGCTCTTTTGCTCTTTGCAAGAGTTTAGTATCGTCTATATGAACTACTCCTCCACCAGGACCTTCCTCAACGTGTAAGCCTACCGACTTACCCTTGGCGAAATTCTCTCCCCCAAAATAATTACGAACCGTTTCTACACTTAGACCAAATTCTTCTGCCATCTGGTGTATCGCACCGTCAGGCAGATTGTCCTTGATTTTTCTCAACTCGTTGAATGTGATTGTTGCCTCCATATCTATAAGAATTTAAAGGTTTATAATTAAATAAGCTCGTATCGCTTTATTAAAACGAACGTCTAAATGTAAGAAAAAGTTGTGTAAATAACAAATATATTCGTTTTTTTTTAATTGATTATTCCCAACCTTGTACCTACAGATATAAATGCTCCTATGGCATGATCGATTTGCTCCTTTGTGTGAGCTCCCGACAACTGCACCCTTATTCTTGCCTTACCTTTTGGAACAACCGGATATACAAAGCCTATCACGTAAACTCCCTCTTTCAGAAGCTCGTCGGCAAACTCAATAGCCTTTGGCTCATCGTAAATCATAACAGGAACTATGGCTGTGTCGCCCTTTACCAAATCAAAGCCCGACGCTTCCATCTTCTCCCTGAAATAATTAGCATTGTCCATAACCCTCGCCGTAAGCTCGCTATCCTCTTCGAGCATAGTGATAACTTCCAAGGTTGCGCCCACTGTTGCAGGTGCTAAAGTGTTGGAAAATAAATATGGGCGCGAACGCTGACGTAGCATCTCTATTATCTCTTTTCTTCCCGAAGTACAACCGCCATTACCACCGCCGAGTGCCTTCCCGAATGTAGTGGTGATAATATCAACCCGATCTTGAACTCCAAAATGAGAGGGAGTACCTCTACCCGATTCCCCAATGTAGCCCGTTGCATGCGAGTCGTCTACCATCACAAGCGCTTCGTACTCGTCTGCAAGGTCGCAAATCTCGGACAGCTTGGCAAGATCGCCGTCCATCGAGAAAACTCCGTCGGTAACGATGATCTTAAACTCACAGCCTTTAGCATTTTCCAAACAGTGCCTCAACTCCTCCATGTCGGAATGCTTATACCTGAACCTCTGTGCCTTACACAAACGTACACCGTCAATAATCGATGCGTGGTTTAATTCGTCGGAGATAATCGCACACTTGTCATTAAGCAAGGGCTCAAACACTCCGCCATTTGCATCGAAAGCAGCACAATAAAGAATCGTGTCTTCCGTCCCCAAAAAGTTTGACACCTTAGCTTCCAACTCTTTGTGTATTGCTTGAGTCCCGCATATAAAGCGCACTGACGACAAGCCAAAACCCCACCTATCCATTACTGACTGGGCGGCTTTGACAACTCTCTCATTATTTGCCAAACCCAAATAATTATTAGCACAGAAATTTGTTACCTTCTTTCCGCCAACCTCAATCTCTGAACTCTGCGACGACTGAATTATACGCTCGGTCTTAAATAATCCCTGACTTCTCAGCTCATCTAGTTGAGCTTGCAGCTCTGCTTTGAATTTACCGTACATCTCTTTGTATTTTTTATGTTTAATGATTTTGTTTGAATACAAGTTCAAGACTTAACAAATTACCACTTTAGCATATCAACTAATTAGATTTCTGTTTTTTACCGGATTTGAATATATCTGCATAAACTTAGCCCAAACCTCATCGGCATCATAATCAGATAGTTTACTGATATTCTCAGCAAGTAAGGAGTCAAATCTTTGTATATCTTCATCAGTATATTTGTCTTTATTATTACTCTGCGATGACAGCCTGTCGAAGGCTATATAATGAAAGGGGAAAAGTTTAAAGTTCTTATATATCTGACTGTCTATCAGGCATGAAAGCTTTGCTAGTGCATCTTTATGGTTCAATCCTTCAAAGTCCTTATCATTAATTTCTACAGGCACGCCACACTCAAAGTGAATATACCCCTTATATTGGTCTATACCATTGAACATAGCTGCCAAATCATGCTCCTTTGCTTTCTCAAACTCCTCTCTGTCTCTGAGGATATTCTCGTCTATCTTTGCCGTCAGACACGGCTCAACCTCATAAGATATTGACAAGGGGACAATGTTCAGCTCCCTGAAACCTTCGGTAAACGAGCCCGACTCGTTGGAAAGATTTAGCATTTTCAGCACGCTTGCCTGTGTTTTATCACAGCCATTTTTTGTGCGACCCTCTTTTTGTGCCAACCAAACAGGGCATTGTGCGTCAACTAAAGAATGACGAATATAACGCGACAGATGCTTAGATGCCTCCAACTGCTCACGAACAGGCAAGCCACGCTTTACAACAAATGAACGATTGAGCTTCACAACCCCCTCTATCCAACTGTTAATAAGAAGATTACTGCCGATTGCCGTCCTCGTAAAAGGAAGTTTATGCCTATGAACCAACAAATTCAAAAAACCCGTATCCAACACTATATCTCTATGGTTTGACATATACAGACAGGGCTTGCTTACATCAATATTATCAAATCCGCCGTCGCTCATGCCTGCACTCGACGTATCGACAATACGCTGAAGCATGACAATCATAACCTTTTCTTGCAACTCATCAACAGTCTTCAAGCTCTTCACAACATCCATCATAAATACCTGTTCTTCCTTGTCTTTGAAGAAATAGTTGATACTATTCTCAACCCCTTTGGTCCTTAGTAGATATCTTAACTCGCGCTCAAATTCACTATCGTTAAAAGGGCGAATGTCGTCAAATTCTTTTTCTGAATATCTCATAATTCTATAATCCTGTAGCTAATCTTGTCTTTTTCAGCATCGCAAATGTACAAATTTGTTGACGAATAGAAAACTGCTGGCAACTAAGTTTTTTTATTCATAACAAGACTCCGCCGTTCAAAATTAATATGCTATTTTTGTGGCTAGGGTATCTTTCAGCTTTACAGAAAAATACACCTTTATACATGAAACGAAAAAGAACAACAATGAAGTATATTTTGACATACATTTTTATTCTGTCTACACTGTTTATATCGTGTAAACCCAATACCCATAACGAAAACACCGAAGACAGAGTGCTTATAACAATAATACCACAGAAGTATATAGTAGAAAATTTACTGCCCGACTCAGTACAATATACAGTGCTAGTCCCGAAAGGAGCTAGCCCTGCCACCTACGACTTGTCGGCATCGCAAATGAAAGAAATATCTACCGCCAAAGCATGGCTGCAAATCGGCAACCTCGGCTTCGAAAATCAATGGACTAAAAGTATTGGCGACAACAATGAAAATCTGACAGTATACAACACCTCTAAGGGCATAGAGCTTATCACGGGAGAGGAAGTGGCACATGGCGACCACACTCACGAGGGCGGTATCGACCCACACGTGTGGATGAGTACTCAAGAAATGGATATACTCGCAAAAAACAGTGCATACGCCCTGTCTAAAATATTCCCCGAACGAAAAGCAGAAATAGCTAAGAACCTTGAAAAACTACTGACCAGAATTGAAACAACAAATAAAGCTGTGAGTGGCGAGTTGCAAAATGTAACAAATAAGAATTTTATGATTTATCATCCGGCTCTGACATATTTTGCACGACAGTACGGATTTACTCAACACCCAATGGAGATTGACGGCAAAGCTCCGTCTGCCAAGCAACTGAAAACCCTCATCGACGATGCAAAATCAAAAAAAATAGCACTCATTTTCGTACAAGAAGAATTTGACAAAAGCAACGCCGAAACGCTAGCACAGGAAACAGGAGCGCAAGTGGTAAACATCGAAATCCTAAGCAGCGACTGGGAAACAAACATGATTAGCATTGCAAAACTGCTTGCTAATTGACACCTCTATATTATAATGACAAAACTAATTCAAACCAAAGACCTGTGTATTAAATACGGCTCTCTGATTGCCGTTGAAAAGGCTGACATACAGGTCAACAGCAATGACTTTATAGGCGTAATAGGTCCTAACGGAGGAGGTAAATCTACACTGGTAAAGGCTTTGGTAGGTCTGATAAATCCTTACAAAGGTAAAATCGAAAAGGATAAAGACCTGAAAATCGGTTATGTACCTCAAATCAATAATATTGATTTTAAATTCCCTATAAGGGTTGAAGAGGTTATAAACTCAGGCATTTATTCAAAAAACCAAAGCTCAATAAACCGCCGACAAGTTGATGAAGTGATGAAGCAAATGGGTATCGACGGCTTGCAAAAACGACCAATTGGCGAACTCTCAGGCGGACAAAGACAGAGAGTCTACATTGGTAGAGCCGTGATAGGAAAACCCAAACTGCTAATACTAGACGAACCAAACACCTACGTAGACAATAAGTTTGAAAGCGAAATGTACGACCTGCTCAGAGAACTCAATGAAACAATGGCAATAATGCTCGTGTCGCACGACGTGGGAACAATATACAAGCATGTTAAGTCGGTACTCTGCGTAAATAAACACGTGCATACTCACGAAAGCCCACAATCATACCTTGAATCAATCGGGAACTGCTCATCCGAATTATCGTTCATCGAACATAAACACCTAAACGTAAAAATACTCGAAAGCCACTGATTATGACAGAGATACTCAGCCTATTCCAATACCAAATGTTCGTCAATGCAGTAGTAGCAGCCATCCTTTCGGGTATTACATGCGGAATAGTAGGCTCATACATAGTGTCTAAAAGAATTGTATTCATCAGCGGAGGAATTACCCATGCATCATTCGGTGGTATCGGGCTTGCCCTTTTTCTGGGCATATCCCCCCTGCTCGGAGGAGTATTTTTTGCAGCATTGGCAGCAATAGGCGTCAAACTACTATCGCAAAAAAGCTCTATCCGCGAAGACTCCTCAATAGCAATATGGTGGGCATTGGGAATGTCGCTGGGAGTGATATTCACCAAGCTAACAAATGGTTACACTCCAAGTATAGAATCTTTTCTTTTTGGTAGCATTCTCGGAGTTACAAACTCGGAGCTACTGTTTATGCTGATACTTGCCATCGCCATAATTGCCATATTTTCAATATTATACAGACCAATACTATACTCCGCATTCGACGAAAGCTACGCAAAAGTGGTCGGACTGCCCGTAAACCTGATAAACTATTCGTTGTCTATAGTCATTGCCGTAACAATAGTGCTAAATATACGGGTGGCAGGAGTGATACTGATTATTGCACTTATGACTATTCCGCAAGCAATAGCAGGACTAATATCTAAATCATTAGGACAACAAATGATACTGTCCTCTATATTCGGAGCGGCAGCAGCAGTGCTGGGACTATATATATCTTATTTTGCCGACATCCCCTCCGGACCATCAATTGTGCTGGCTTTAATTGCTGTTTATCTGATAGTTTGGGGCTTCACAAAATTTAAAAAATCCAAATCTTGCAAGCAACAAAGAGCTTAGAACTAAAAATATCACTATATTTACGAGATTTTAATCTGAAATACATATTAATATTATATCATGAGCAATAAAGACAAAAGCTTTTTCGGACATCCCGGAGGATTAGCAACACTATTTGCAACCGAGATGTGGGAGCGGTTTAGCTACTACGGAATGCGAGCACTTCTCACCCTATTCTTAACAGCAACCCTTGCAAAAGGAGGTTTTGGATTCGACAGAGACACTGCATTTACTATCTATGGAATTTTTACCGGTTTGGTTTATGTTACTCCACTTATTGGAGGAGTGATTGCCGACAAAGTTCTCGGGCAGCGAATGACTATATACATCGGAGGACTCACAATGGCAATCGGTCAGTTTATGCTTGCAGCCTCGGCAATGAGCAGCGGGGCGACAGAACTTTCTGCACATAGGGAGTTTTGGTTCTATTGCGGATTGGGAGTACTGATACTAGGTAATGGCTTCTTCAAGCCAAACATCTCGACCATGGTCGGCGATTTATACGACAATTCCGACCCACGCAAAGATGGAGGTTTCACAATATTCTATATGGGAATTAACCTAGGGGCTTTTATTTCGCCCTTTGTTGCAGGATTCCTTGGCGAAAATATAAGCTGGGAATATGGATATTTGGCATCAGGAATAGGAATGCTGATAGGTGTAGTCTGGTTTATGGCTCGCTCCGAAAAGACTCTTGGCAGAATCGGAATGCCACCGAAGTCTGACGGAAATACAACACACCTAAACATAAAAAACTGGATTACCATTGCAATATATACCGCAGCAATCACCTTCGGTGTAATTGGCTTTCTTAAAGGCTGGTCGGCTCTATCGGGAGCTGCAACCATAGGCATTCAGTATGCAGTAGGAATACTCGGCGGCGGATATCTTGTCTATTCTATCGTCAGAGGAACAACGGGAGGCGAACAATGGGGACGCGTTGCTGTGATTTTTGTACTTGCATTCTTCAATATCTTCTTTTGGGTAGGCTTTGAACAAGCTGGAACAACATTTAATCTATTTGCGGCATACAATACCGACCGTATGATAGGCAGCTTCACGATTCCCGCATCATGGTTTCAAGCCATAAACGCCATATTCATCGTGTGTTTTGCTCCGCTTTTCTCAATACTGTGGATAAAACTCGGAAAACTAAACCCCAAGACACCTTTCAAATTCGGTTGGGGAATGATGCTTCTTGCTATCGGTGCAGCAGTAATGGCAATTGCTGACAGTATATCAACAGGCGGCGATACACTTATGAAAGTATCTCCCTTTTGGCTGATACTCGTCTACTTGGTTTTCACATTTGGCGAATTGTGCATCTCGCCCATCGGACTTTCGATGGTAACAAAACTATCGCCTCCAAAACTGGTGTCTACACTGATGGGGGTATGGATGTTCTCTTTTGCTGCCGGAAACTTCGGTGCATCGCAAATGGAGATTATATCCAAAAAGATAGAACTCAACTTGAATAAAGGAAATCTTTCGGAATTGCTCATTAAAGGAAATGAAAGCGCAACGGAAGCTGAGCACAAAGTATTTGACGAAGCGTGGAACAAACAAGAACTCAGCAATATTCTGACAACATGGGCAGAGACTAACAAAATGTGCTCAAATATCAAAGACGAAAGCCTTAGCAAAATCGGAGCAGCCGTGGACGATACCCGTAAACTTATCAAAGACGAGACTTTAAGCTCTGTAGAGTTTCATAAAACCCTGATGGGCTTTTGCGATGCCGACAAAATTATTGCTGACCTCAAGAAGAAAGAACTAAAAGTTAAGGAAGAAAGCCCAAATGCAGATTTGCATATAGAGGAAATAAGTCAATACCTTGCGGAAGCCGTACCTACAATGGATAAATGGATTAGTGCTCAATTGCAAAATTCATCAGGCAACATCACAGAAGCTGAACTAATGAACCTTTACAACAATCAGGGAGAGCTTGGTGCTCAGTTAAGTAATATTATCAAGACTCATCAGGACGACAGGCTTGTACTTGCACTTAAGACTCCTCTTCAAACTTCATCAGTTGCTGCGGGATTAGACGCCCAATGGGTGGACGCTCAGACTGAGAAAATTACAAAGGAGCTGAGTAATGACTGGTATTCTAGAGTGAATGTATTTTGGTTTATTGCCATAATAACAGCCATTGCTTCACTTTTCCTATTTATACTGGGTCCGTGGTTAAGCAAAATGATGAAAGGTATTGGATAGAAAATTTATCAGGAATCACATACAAAAGGCTCGGGGTAATTCCTGAGCCTTTTTGGTATTACAAATTATATCAACAAAGAGACAAAATAGCAATATTTGTTGGTAATAGGAGAGTTTTAATTTAGCCGATGTATTATGTATTTGGTATGCTATATCTTCAAGCGCACTGCGTAATACCTCTAGCTCACTTGCTGTAAATTTCGAAGGTTTCCCATTTACAATATTTCTATTTATTTTCTGCGACAACCATACACGAGACTTATTAAAGTTTTTTTCAGCAATATACGAAATAGAAACGATTTCCAAGACGCTTGGTAGCTCCGCAGCTATTTTTAGTTCTGCAATATGCTCTCCTATTGTCGGAAGTATTTTGTCAACATCTTGTGCAGATATATTTTTATACTTTTCTTCTAGCTGCTTATTAAATAACTCCTGCTCCTCTGCAGAACGCTCAACTAGAGACGACTCCAAATCCTTATATAATGACATAGTATTTTGTTTTGTGCCCTACTATAGGGACGATTAATCCTTTCCTTGTAACATTCTTCGCAACTCGTTAAGTTCATCCAAATACCTATTTATCATAGAGCCTAAAAAGGAATAGAAGCATTTTGTAAATGATATTTTTTATACTATCTTTGAAGCGTCAAGCAGATAGCAGTTAATGCATGAAACGGTATAAAGTTCGAGAAATAATAAGAATGCTAGAGTCTGAGGGATGGAGCATGACAAGACAAAAGGGTAGCCATCGACAGTTTAAGCATTCGATTATTCGAGGAACAGTTACCGTGAATGGCAAACCTAGTGATGTATTAGGGCAAGAAATATTAAACAGCATTTTCAAACAGGCAGGGTGGAAGTAATCATTCTGCACAGCATAGGTAATTATGAAAAGAATAGTGGTAAATATTGATTGGTGCGAAAAAAATTACAGTGCTTCTAGCATGGATGTATTGGGTTGTATTGCGACAGCTTCAACATTGGAAAGTATCAAGAAAGAATACATTAGTGCTTTAGAGTTCCATATTGAAGGATGCGAACCCGACGAACTGCCAAAGGATATAGTGAACGGCAATTATGAAGTCGAGTTTGTATTATCCACACAAGCTATATTAAACCACTATAAGGGACAAGTAACACTAAACGCCATTGCTAAACGCTCGGGAATAAACAAAACGCAATTGGGGCATTATTCGCAAGGAGTGCGCAATGCCCGACCACAACAGAGAAAGAAAATAATCGATGCGATACATTCATTAGGCAGGGAACTTATAAGCGTCGAATAGGCTAAAGCATCAATCAAATCTCTGCTTCTTTCATCTTCTGTGCATTTTCTTCCAACTGCAATTTGGAGATAATATCACCGATGTCGCCATCCATTATTGCCGACAAGTTGTACAAAGTCAGACCAATACGATGATCTGTCATGCGTCCTTGCGGGTAGTTGTAAGTTCTGATTTTTGCCGAGCGGTCGCCTGTGGAAACCATAGTCTTACGCTTGGAAGAAATCTCATCCAAATATTTCTGATGCTCCATGTTATAAATTCGTGTTCGCAGCTCCGACATAGCTTTAGCTAGATTTTTAAGCTGAGATTTCTCGTCCTGACACGTTACCACAATCCCGGTTGGAATATGGGTCAGCCTGATAGCTGAGTAGGTTGTGTTTACTGACTGACCTCCCGGTCCTGACGAACAATATGTATCTTTCCTTATATCACTCTCTTTCAGTTCAATATCAAACTCCTCTGCCTCCGGAAGAACTGCCACCGACGCTGCCGAAGTATGTACTCTTCCCTGAGTTTCGGTCTGCGGAACACGCTGAACTCGATGAACCCCCGACTCATATTTCAACAAACCGTACACACCTTCACCCGTAACCGTTGCCACTATTTCCTTGAAGCCGCCCGAGGTTCCTTCGCTAGTGTTAGTAACTTCCATACGCCAACCCTTGTAGTCGCAATACTTCTGATACATCCTATAAAGGTCGCCGGCAAAGATACTTGCCTCGTCGCCTCCCGTACCCGCTCTGATTTCCAAAATCGCATTCTTCGAGTCTTCGGGGTCGGCAGGCACTAACAACATCTTTATCTCCTGCTCCTTGTCGTCAACCATATCTTCGGAGGTAGCAAGCTCCTCCTTCGCCATGTCGCGTAAATCCTCGTCATTCTCGGTTTCGAGAATTTCCTTTGCCGACTTAATATTGTCGAGTATTGCCTTATATTCTTTAAAAGCCTTATTAAGCTGCTCCAACTGCTTATACTCCTGATTTAGCTTGATGTAGCGCTTCATATCGGCTACAACCGCTGGGTCGGAAATCTGCTGAGACACTTCGTCAAATCGTGCCTTTATTACCTCGTATTTCTTTATTAAATCTGTATCCATATTATTTAATCTTAATATACAAACTCTCCATACTCCGATGAAATAGTAAGTTTTTTGCTGTCGTTCTTCTCTACCCGACCCACAATCCGTGCTTCAACATTATATTTATTGGCAATGCTTATCACCGAAGTGGCTATACCCTCGGGGGCATAAATCTCATAGCGATGCCCCATATTGAATACCTGATACATCTCCTTCCAACTAGTCCCCGACTCTTTCTGAATAATATCAAACAATGGTGGTGTCGGAAACAAATTATCTTTTATAATATGCACATTGTCAACAAAATGTAGAACCTTCGTCTGTGCGCCACCCGAACAGTGAACCATCCCATGTATCTGCGGACGATACTCTTTCAACACCTCATTGATTATCGGCGCATAAGTCCTCGTTGGCGACAATACCAATTTCCCTGCATCAATACCGAGATTTGCAATCTCGTCGGTCAACTTGTAAGAACCTGAGTACACAAGCTCTGAGGGCACATCAGCATCAAAACTTTCAGGATATTTCTGTGCCAAATAGTTATTGAAAACATCATGACGGGCGGAAGTCAGACCATTACTACCCATGCCGCCATTATAAATATCCTCGTAGCTTGCTTGTCCGTAGGACGAAAGTGCGATAATCACATCGCCGTCGGAAATTTTATCGTTGCTGATAACATCCGACTTCTTAATCCTTGCCGTAACAGTGGAGTCGACAATGATAGTCTTCACCAAATCGCCGACATCAGCAGTCTCGCCTCCCGAAAGATGAATATTTATTCCCATACTCCGCAAGTCAGCCAACAGCTCTTCCGTACCATTGATAACGGCTGCTATTACCTCGCCCGGTATTTTATTTTTATTCCTGCCGATGGTTGACGACAGCAATATATTGTCGGTTGCGCCAACACACAACAAATCGTCGATATTCATAACAACCGCATCCTGAGCAATGCCTTTCCAAACCGACAAATCACCGGTTTCTTTCCAATACATATATGCCAATGACGACTTTGTACCTGCCCCGTCGGCGTGCATGATGTTACAATAGGTATCGTCGCCACCCAATATATCGGGCAAAATCTTACAAAAAGCTTTGGGGAACAAGCCCTTGTCGATGTTTTTTATTGCATTGTGAACATCTTCTTTCTGCGCCGACACGCCACGTTGTGAATATCTGTTGTCCATTGAATTATCTATTAGTATCCTTCAATATTACATCGTGCGCTCCTCCCTCGATTATACTAGTAGAGGACACCAATGTGATTTTGGCATTTTCTTTAAGGTCGTCAATAGTGTTAACGCCACAACTGCACATGGTAGACTTTATCTTGCCAATGGTAATGTCCAAATTTTCTTTCAGACTCCCAGCGTAGGGAACATAACTGTCTACTCCTTCTTCAAATTTTAGCGACTCCGAACCGCCCGAGTCATATCGCTGCCAATTCCTTGCCCTATTTGATCCTTCGCCCCAATATTCTTTTACATATCTGCCGTTAATCATCATGCGCTTGGTAGGACTCTCGTCGAACCTCGCAAAATAACGCCCCATCATCAGAAAATCTGCACCCATAGCAAGTGCCAAAACCATATGATAGTCCTGAACAATGCCTCCATCTGAACAAATCGGAATGTACTCTCCCGTTTTCTCAAAATATTCGTCTCGTGCCTGTGCAACCTCTATTATTGCCGATGCCTGCCCACGACCAATACCCTTCTGCTCACGAGTGATACAGATAGAACCTCCGCCAATACCGACTTTTATAAAATCTGCTCCCGCTTCGGCAAGGTAGCGAAAACCATCTTTGTCAACCACATTACCTGCTCCTATCTTTACCTTATCTCCATACTTGTCTCTTACAAAGGCGATTGTCTCTTTCTGCCATTCCGAAAACCCATCCGACGAGTCGATACATAAAACGTCAACGCCTGCCTCAACAAGTGCCGGCACACGTTCTTCGTAGTCACGGGTATTTATGCCAGCTCCCACTAGTAACTTCTTATTGTCGTCAGAAAGCTCTTGAGGATATTCTTTTACATTCTCGTAGTCCTTTCGGAACACCAGATTGACTAACCTGCACTCCTCGTCTATTATTGGAAGACTGTTCAGCTTATGCTCCCAAATAACATCGTTGGCTTCGTTCAAGGCTATTCCCGACTTGCCCGTTATCAGCTTATCGAAGGGAGTCATAAATTCCGAAACTTTCATGTTGATATTATCACGGCTTACTCTGTAATCTCTGCCTGTAACTATCCCCTCAAGAATACCATGCGACGAACCGTCGTGAGTAATGGCAATGGTCGAATAACCCGTACGCTCTTTCAGCTCTATCACATTTTTAAGAGTGTGGTCGGGAGTAAGATTGGCATCGCTGACAACAAAGCCTGCCTTATACTTCTTTACCTTGCGAACCATGTCAACCTGACGCTCAATGCTTTGCGAACCAAACACAAAAGATAAACCTCCGTTCTTTGCCAAGGCTATTGCCATGTCGCTGCCCGACACCGACTGCATAATTGCAGAGGTAAAGGGAATATTCAATTTCATTGACGGCTCTTCGTTGCGCTTGTATTTTACTAAAGGAACTCCAAGCGATACATTGTCGGGGGTACTCGTTTTGCTCGTTAGTCCCGGTATCAGTAAATACTCGCTGAAAGTTCTTGAAATGTCAGTTAACAATTTTGCCATGCCTCAATAAATTAAAATTTCACAAAGGTAATCATTAGACAGCAAACGACAGTGCTAATCTTCCGTATTTTTGGTGTCGACAAGCTCTTTGACAACTAAATCATTGCCCTGTACACTCAGCACTACAACGGCTTTCCCCTTCTCTATAAACTTGTTATGAAGAGCGATGGCGTTGTAGATGCGTCCCTTGATATTGACCGTGCCGATAGGATGCAACCACGAATGGGCTAGCCCCTCTTTGCCGACAACAGTATCTACAACTTCGCTACCCTTATTGTAGGTAGCCTCAGCGGTTGACACATTGCCATCGATAGTACTGTGCAAGGAGACTCTCCCAAGAAAACCTTTTTTATTGCTAAGTAATCTTGTAAAAAGCAGACTGATGCCAACAACTCCGACAAGCAGAGATATTATGAAAGATGATAACGCTGTGCTAATCCTCGAAGTATCAACAGGTTCAAAATTGAAGTAATCATTATTTACCAAACTGAAAACCATGCTAATAAACAGGCAGATAATACCTGATATTCCGGCAACTCCAAAACCAGGCATCACAAATATCTCCAATGCCAACAAAATCAGTCCTACAAAAAACAATATTATCTCCCAATTGGCAGCAACCCCCTCTATGTAAAGCGGTGCAAAATACAAGATTGCCGCAATAACTGCAAACGCCAAAGGAACTCCTATACCGGGAGTTCGTATCTCTGTGAATATCCCCAATACAATCACACTGATAAGTATGCCCGAAACTGCAGGATTAAGCAGCCACCCAATCATTCGGTCTGTTGTACTAGGCTCAAACTTCCTTATCTCTGCCTCACTGACATCAACTCCTGCCTTGCTAAGAACATCGTCCATATTCGCTCTTATGCCCTCACAATAATTTAGAGCAATAGCCTCATCAGCAGTGAGTGTCAGCACCTTACCACTATCAGAAACTCCGGGAACACTTAGATTTTGGTCTACCATCGCCTCCGCGATATCGGGATTGCGAAACCACTTGCCATCAACTTTACCATGAGATTCCGCAGTAGCTCGCATCATGCCTCGCATATACGACTGATTCTTATCGGGCAGAGCCTGACCGTCCATTCCGTTGACCACCGTTGCCGCTCCAATGGTGGCACTACTCACCATGAAAATACTGTCGCAGGCTATAGATATTAATGCCCCTGCCGATGCCGCATTATTGTTGATAAACACCCAAATGGGCAGCTTACTGTTCAATATGGATGTCCTGATTGAATCAGCATGCTCCAATGTCCCCCCAAAAGTATTGAGGTCTATTATAAATAGGTCTACATCTTCCCTCTCTGCCTCTCTCAGAGCCTTTGAAAACAAACGATGTGAGGTCGAACCTACTTCATCATGGAAATCAAAAGTGTGTATCTTCTTGTAATCGCCTGCATAAATCTCTGTATAACATAAGACCATGAACGACAGGAATATCAACGATAAGTACTTCTTCATCTGTTTATTTTTTAGCTGCTGATTTTTCAACTCCCAAAGGTAATTATTTTTTTAAGACATTAGATATTTGGTGGCAGGGCAGGGCAGGGCAAACGCATCTAAATTATTTACGGCTCTATAGCGTTTAAGGTTTAAAATGCTATATGCCGTAGGCTTTAGGCTATAAGCGAACAGCCTTGTTTAGGGTTTAGGGCTTAGGGTTTAATTGCTTGAAGTTTAATGAATTATATTAATCAATGAATAGCCTTCTGCTTTAGCTGAAGGAATAATGTAAATACCCTCCCTCTCAGAATGGCTTTAGCCCAAATGTAGAGATAGGGCATGCCCTGTATCAGATATTAGATTTTAGACAATAGACCAACAGCGAATAAATGAACGTCATTGCGAGGAGCCTTTGGGAAATTTTTGTTTAAAGAAAGGGAGTAGCTCAGAGTAGCTTATTCTACATCTTTTTCTAAAAAGTCATCTCTCAAATTTATGAAATCTAGCAAGTATGGGTCTTTAAATATATTTGCTGTACCTTTTATTTGTGTGGGAAGCTGATTATTCGCTACAACAGTTCTTTCATAAAGCTTTTTCTCCTTCTGGTTACGAAGTTCTCTAACGCCCCAATTCTCCTCAGCAGATTTCTGTGCGTAAAAAAGTTTTGCTTCATCTTTTTTAATTGGAAGTAGCTCTACAAAATGCGACCAACTTAATTGTGTCGACAGTGTCGACACAATATTCTTGCCATATTCTGCTCGCGATTTTTTGTTATTTCATCTGTTTATAATTTTGCAATAAGCTGTAAGCTATAGACTTTATGCTTTTGCTGTTTTTAATCATCCTCCTATGTGAGACTTATCTCATGGCTCGTTTCATCTGTCATTTTGATTATCGATTGATTATTGACTCAGGCAGCATTTTTAGGAATGGCATAGCTTTGTTGTAATTAAGTCCGTCATATTCCAAACCTAGCAGCCTGATGTTATTATAGTACGTATTGTGTTTGTCGTAATAATTCTTTTCTGATTGAACAAACCATGCGTTACTACCCCATTTCTGTGCAATATACCATTTCTCCAAAAGCCTTGCCGTCCTCCCGTTTCCATCATCAAATGGATGAATCTTTACAAAAACCAAATGCAAAAGCGAAGCATAAAACAGATCTTCTTCAAAAGAGAAACATGCATTAAGCAAAGTGTCCAAGTCTTTGAAAAATCTTACCATTTCTGACTTCACTATGTTGGGAGATGCAGCCACATACTCTATTTTTCCATTGTTTGTAATCACAAACATATTGCTTGTTCTAATTTTTCCCCGTTGATGTTTTTTCAAGATATGCTTTGTTATAAGCGCATGAGCCTTCAACAAGCTTTTTTCGTCGAGCAAATTGTTTTGGGCAAACAAGTAAGCCTCATACAAATCGTCTATTTTGCGAGTATAGTCAGTCTGATATTCAATCCCGAAGCGTTTATGCTTTATGTATGAGTCAAGTTCAACATGTTCGCCTTCTATCTTTGATGACGATACAGCAGAAACAGAAGTATAGAAACTGAAATTCTCGGTACTCAGCTCGCTATCAACCAGTTTGTCAAAATCTTCTTTTATAAACTCGCCAAATTCTGACAAGTACTGCTCTTTCAACGATGCCGGGATTATATCTAATTCTAACTCCATTATGATATTCTATAAAGTTCCTACCTCCAAAGCCTCCCTCACAGCTTCCAGATATTTGGCTTTACTTCCGAATTGTTTTATAATCTCGATGGGCGAGCCGTAGTCAGTAAACAACACATCTTCGAGCAATTGCGTTTGCTTATTCCAGCCCGCCTTTTCAATAGCCGGAGTAATAAACTTTGTACATATATCTCTTTCTGAGAGAGTCTTCTTATTTGTCATAGCCCATTGATGTGTGCTTACAAAAGTAGTAATTTAAAGCAAAGTGAGAAAAAGCAAAACTAATCATCTAATAAACTCTCTAAATTTTTCTAATCCTCTTTTCTCTTCTTCTCCAAGCCTGAAAATAATATTGTTCTGCCAATAATCCAGAATATCCGCATCGTCGGTGTAAGTACTGTTAATAGGCAAAAGCTGTTCTAAATCGGTAAAAGTAGCTGCAAAAGCCTCATTCAAAAGCCCTTCGGAATACATATTCATATCTTTATGAACTGCCCATGCCGCAAACACAAAGGGTAGTCCCGTCATAGAAAACCACTCCTCTGCCAAATCGTAAGTATAGCCAAAAGAAAGCGTTTTTTCGGCACTGAAAACTTTGTCGCCAATCAACAACATCCCTTCGTCGTCTTTCAATAGCACCTTGCTATCAACCATTGCTGCTACATCGGCATCAACAAAATTCGGACGAACTGCCCAATGATGTTTTGCCAAAACTTTTATCAACATTGCCGACGAACGAGAATGCGAATCCAGATATATAGTCCGAAGTTTATCTATCGGACTGTTCGACACCAATATAACCGTGCGAACCGACTTGCATGCACAGATGCCGTAGTCTGTAACACGCTTGAGGCTATCGTCGGCCAGCAGCTTTGCGACAGGTATCAAGCCCATATCAACCTTATTCAACAATAAGTTTTCGGCACATACAGCAGGCGTATCAATCTGTACTTGAAACACTTCCAGGTTTAAAAGATGCTCTATTGCATATCGGTAAGGTATGCTGTTTATGTATTTTACAATACTTATTTTCATGCTTCGTTTCATGTGTTTTTAATTTTGCAATAAGCTGTAAGCTATAGGCTTTATGCTTTTGCTGTTTTTAATCATCCGTTTTGCGAGTGTTGGCGTGGCAATCTGTTCTTTGTCGTGGGAGATTGCTTCGTCGCAAGCTCCTCGCAATGACGTTCGTGTATTTCGTATTCCATTAACAATTCACCATTCATAATTAAATTGCATATAGCTTAAAGCCTACTGTATATAGCGGTCTGTTTTCAGTGTTTATCTAATGTCTAACTACTAATATCTAGTGTCTCCCAAAGAACAACTTATCGACAGGCACCAATTCCCAAGTATTCACGACTTTTGCTAACAAAGATATGAAAATTGTTCAAATAAAGTTTTTGGAAAAACTTGTAGAATAATGTTTATTTTATACTTTTGTCCTAGAAAATAATTTTTTAATTTTTAGACAGATTTAGTCGCATGAGTGAAGAAAATTTCAATTCCACATGGAAACCAGTAAAAACGGAAGTTGTTAAGAGTGGTAAGCGAACTTACTTTTTTGATGTCCGCGAAACGGCAAGAGGTGAAATGTATCTTTCAGTAACAGAAAGCAAGAAAATATGGAGCGATGATGGCAATTACTCGTTCGACAAGCACACTCTTCTTCTATACAAGGAGAGCTTTGGTGCATTTGCAGATGCTTTGAGATCTATACTAGATTATATCGAGGAGGAACAGACTCCAGAAAACACAGCAGAGATAGAATCTGAAGAATAATAGAGATTTTGCTTGCACACTCACGGAGCATCCAGATTCCGCAACTCTTGGTCTAATGCTAATACATGCGTGCGAAGTTCGTGAAGGTCTGTATTTGCGAGTTTGTAGTCTGCAAGTTCTGCTTTGCGCTCGTCTTTCCACTGACTATTCATCCGCTGCATAACTTGCTCGGGGCTGAGATTGTCTCGTCGGGAAACTCTACTGATTCTTACGCTTTCGGGTGCTGTGACGAGAATGACCTTGTGGAATTTTTTATAACTACCTGTTTCAAAAAGTATGGCAGCCTCTTGAATAACATATGGTGATAATTGTGAGCTACACCAATTATCAAAATCTCGTTGCAGTACAGGACCTATTAATGCATTAAGTTTTTTGCGTTTATCGGCACTTTTGAATATAAGATTTGCAACATAGGGCTTGTTTATCTCGCCTGCCGCAGTGTAGGCAGGACTCCCCAATAGATGGCGAATGTCAGAAACTAATCCCTCATCGCTTGTCATTAACTCTTGTGCCTTTGGGTCGGCAAAATATACTGGTATTCCCAAACCTATAAAAATATTAGCAACTGTGGTTTTACCACTCCCGATCCCCCCCGTCAAGCCTACCTTTATCACCGCTACTTCTCCTTTATCATATAGTTTATATAAGGTGTGCCAAGCTCTAGGTTTCTCAACCTTTCGTTATGAACATCCAAATTCACAGGCACCGACTTCACACTTCCCAATTGGGAGTAGTTGACATATGCATCTATGTCTGCCGCTTTTATGCTTGCAATATCATCGACACTCGCTTTGAATTTTACTGTCGCTTTAGCTGGAAATGTGATAATACTCTTATTGTCGGGAGCTCCCCGCACTTTAATATCTACCTGCATCTCGCTCTCAGTGAACTCTTTAACAGGTATGACAACTTTCACATTCCTCTCCGAAAATTCAACACCGTCTATCTTAGACAGACTTGCCAACCTTTCGGTAGTTTGAGACAAATCATCATATCTCTGGTATTCCGTACTGACAGCATTTATCGTATCTAACTGCGATTTCAAACCAGTAATCATAACTGTCTGTGGGCGTGTAAATGCCTGCCCGTAACTGTTGAATTTATTCTTAAAACTAACATCCACATTCGGCTTAACCTCCAGCTCTTTAGAAACAACGGAATCTAAACTTATCTCTAAATTCTCAGGATACAAACGACTGATTATCAAATCACTACCCAAACTCTTGCTGAAAGTCTCAAAAAACAAATGCTTGGGAATATCTACCCTCAGTAAACTCTCGCTTTCATGAGAATGATTTCTAATAAATCGATTCAATGATATTTCAAAATCGTTATTTATACCGAGCATTAGAAAGAATAACTTATAACCACTACCACTCAACTCTGCATGTATTTGTCGAGGTGTCTCCCGAGTTATACCCATCGAATGGGGAATAGACGTGTAGCTGATATTGAAAACTACAGTATAGGACGAGGGTTTGTTGAGTGCATTGAGAAGCCATGCAAAGGTTGCAATAACGAGGCAAGTCGTAAATGCTATCTTTTTGTTCTTATTAGTCCTATATAAACCGAGTATAAAATTCTTTAGCTTTATATATATTATAGCTAACCTGAGTTTCGTATGCTTTATCTGCCTCTTTCTATTCATCACTCTGTAAATAAATATATCCAAAGATTTCTCTACAACAGAAAAAGCTTTGGATATATACACTTCGGGGCTTATCTCCTATTATTGTCGGGTGTCTGACTTAATGGATTTAAGGACGATAAGGTAAAAACAATATCAACTCCATTAGCAACTGTAACGGTAGCTGTACCCTTCTCTTCATTAATGCCGTGCACTTCTCCGTAGATACCTCCGTTGGTGACTATCTTATCACCTTTTTTTAGCTGTGATCTGAAATTCCTCAACTCTTTCTGTTTCTTCATCTGTGGTCTCATCATAAAGAAATAAAATACGACCACCATACCCACCAACATTAGAATAGATATAGACGAACTGCCTTGTGGCTGACTTGCTTGCAACAATAAATTGTTCATTTTTACTTTTTGGTTTTTAAAAATATATAGTTATCTTAGTACGATAGGAAACTCTTTGTTCCCATATAATATTGCCTACTTTTCAACCGCTCGGCTGTATCACCCGAATAGTCACGAATATTCAAGTCTGCATTCTCTTTATCCGTCTTAAATGTGAAGCTAGAGGGAGCGTAGCCTAAACTCGACTTCTTGTACGTAACCGATCCATAGTACTCATGCGTAACTACCATTTTAGCCGGATTTAGCGTTCGCCTCTTTAAATCATCAGTGTTGGTGCTTATCCAAAACTCATTCTTCAATACGGCATAATCACTCTTAGAAATAACTATCCGCCCCGTAATCTTTGCTGCTCCAAAGTCTTGTGCCATTATGAAACTCGGCTTATCGGCTTCGTAGATTATGGTAAACGATTCGTCGGTTTCCTCCTCTGTGGCTAAGGTAAACTGATTCAAACTTGCCAAATCAAGTACCATCATGCCATTTCTAACTATGTCGCACGATAGTAGTGCATCCATATATGATTCACTCATTTCAAAACTGATTTTCTTACTCTTATTGTCTGTCGTCAAATCACTAAATGCGTAAAACACCTTCTCGTAAGCACCCAAGGGGCTACAGTCCTTATACCCCTCTACATCGTCTATCCGCACTGATGCCGACAAGGAAACATCGGCTCCATATTCGCCTTTTATTTGCGAGGTGTAAGCGCCACTATAAATAAAGTCTCGCTGTATGTAGTTTTTTCCAATATTCTCAACGGCTTTCCTTATGTAGTGCTGCTCTATCATAGCATTAGCACTTATCTCAACTGTTTGAAGCTGCGTTTTAGACTCCTTCATCTTGAAAGAGTAAACACTAGCTCCAAGCAAACTTGATATCGGATACGAAAGCCTATCGTAGCCCACAAAACTAAAGATTAGCTTCTTTCCTATATCTTCGCGCTTCACTTCCAAAGAGAAAAAACCACTTTGATCTGTCACTGCCCCTTGACCACTTCCGTCTATCACTACATTACAACTGCTTATCGGCTCCGAGGTCTTTTCTTCTGTCACAACCCCCTTTATCGTGTAGCCCTGTGCATGCGATAATATACCGAAAGACAATATACACAACAGAACTATCCCTTTTTTTAAATAGCTAATTTTATCTACAAACATCATATCTCACAACTTTTTATTATATTTGCAAAGTGACTTGTATAGTATTACTAATCAATCTGATTTCTTTCATTCTATATTTTGTTTGACTGAAAATCAGACCCAAAGATAGAAATAAAAATGAAGAAGAACAATTTTATTATACTAATGGCAGTAACAGTCATATTGCTGGGTTCGTGTGTCCCAAAGAAAAAATACATCGAAATGGAGACTATGAAAAACAAAGCAAACCAGCAAGTCCGCGATATGTCGAAGGAGCTGCAAAACAGAGACAGCAACCTGAAATCGCTTCTGGAAGAGCATGAATCAATGAAAAGTCAACTTAATATTAGCAACGCAAAAAAGGACGGTGAGATTAAAAAATTAAATACGCAAATAGACAATTTGAACAGAAAAATAAATAGCCTGAAAAAAGACGTGTCTACAAGCTCATCCAGATATGACATAACCCAAACTAGTCTCAACTCACAAATCTCCGATAAGGATACGAAAATAACGCTGCTACAAGGACAGGTTGCACAACTCAACGCAGAATTGAAACAAACTAAAGCATCATACAACAGACTAGTGTCGGCAAGAAGTCAAGAACAACAAGAGTCGGCAGCTATAAGAGCCGACTACAACGTAAAAACAAGATTAGTGACTAACTACACCACACAAGTGAACGAACTCAATGCAAGAATACAATCTCTAAACAATCAGCTTACCACAAAAAATCAAGAAATTCAGACATTACAAAATACCTGCAATATGCTCCGAAAAGAGCTGGGAATGTAATATCAAAAGTTGTAGCCTGACAGCACCTGCTTTATAGACAGACGTTTCTTGCCAGGCAATTGTAGCTCGCAGACCGAAACGTAACCGTCGATGGTCGATATTTTAAGGTAAGTCTTATTGTCGGTTTCTATATGTCCGGCTAGTTGATTGTGACTTATTATCTCAGGATGCACACTAAACACCTTAAATGTAATATCCTCCCCTTGCGTATTCTTAATTGTTGTCCATGCCGCAGGATAGGGAGATAAACCTCTGATAAAATTATAAACAGCAGTGGTCGACTGCCCCCAGTTTATCTTACAATCACCCTTAAATATCTTGGGCGCAGGTTTTAAAGTCACATCGGAAATATCTTGTACTTTACTCTCAATCCTATCTTCCGAAAACATTATCAAGGTATCTAACACCAAAGCAGACCCCATATTCATCAACTTATCGTGCAATGTCCCAACATTATCATCAGCCGCAATATCAACCGCTCTGTCGGATATTATTCTCCCAGTGTCAATCTCGCGTTCTATGAAAAATGTCGTTACCCCAGTCATAGTCTCTCCATTTATGAGTGCCCAATTTATTGGCGCAGCTCCCCTATATTGAGGCAATAAGGAAGCATGTAGGTTAAAAGTCGGCTTCATGCTCCAAACCTCCTCAGGTAACATCCGAAATGCAACTACAACAAAAACATCTGCATTTAGAGACTCTAAGTCTTCAATAAAATTTTGGGATTTGAGATTTGTTGGTTTGAGAACTCTAAGCCCCTGTGATTCTGCATACGCTCCAACATTAGAACTTTGAAGCCTCCTGCCTCTACCCGCAGGCTTGTCAGAAGATGTAACAACCCCAACAATATTACATGCTCTCTCTACCAAATGCTTTAAAACTCCTGTGGCAAAAGACGGAGTCCCCATAAATACTATTCTTAAATCCTTATAATCCTTCATCTGTTTAAATTTTTGCAATAAGCTGTATGCTATAGGCATTAGGCTTTTGCTGTTTTTAATCATTCTCCTGTGTGTAGTTAGGCTTATTGCATATAGCTTAAAGCCTACTGCTTGAGAGTTTCATCTGTTTATATTTTTGCAATAAGCTGTAAGCAAAACAGCCACCACCTCCCCCCTCGGGTACTCCTCCTTTGCAGGAGGAGAGTTTTTAAATCCCCTCCTTCTTCAAGGAGGGGTGCCGCAGGCGGGGTGGTTTGCAGCCATAAACTGCCCACATCGTAGCTTTGTAATATCTTAGTATCTACATTTGTCGTCATTGCGAGCGTTAGCGTGGCAATCTGTTCTTTGTTGTAGGAGATTGCTTCGTCGCCAGCTCCTCGCAATGACGTTCGAAACTAAGACCTCACAAAGGTAAAGCAATTTACAACATCGCACTAACTGAATGGATGCAAATTTCTGTCTACATTATTTGTTGATAAAGTTTTATATAGACATTCATAGCTCGAAGTATACATCACTTTGTTAAAAAACTAGCCGTTTCAGAGTTTGATTCCTCTTTTCTATCAGCCTACCTTTGTAGTGTACAAAAGCGCAAAAATATGATTAAAGATTCTGAGTTGATAATTAATGAAGACGGGAGCATTTTCCATCTGCATATTAAACCCCACGAGCTAGCTCAAACAGTGATTTTAGTTGGCGACCCTGGAAGAGTGGAGATGCTTGCATCATTCTTTGAAAATGTGAAATATCAAGGGCAAAACAGAGAGTTTGTTTTTAAAACCGGAACTTTCAAAGGAAAGGAATTTACTGCCCTTTCAACAGGCATAGGAACTGATAATATCGATATTGTGTTAAACGAACTAGATGCCTTGGCAAATATCGACTTTAAAACCAGAACCATTAAAGAGGAAAAGAAAAGCCTGGACATCGTTAGACTTGGAACCTCTGGAGGTCTGCAAGCAAATGTCCCTGCCGGCACTTTTGTAATATCCGAAAAATCAATAGGCTTCGACGGTCTGCTGAACTATTACTATAACCGAGACGTTGTGTGCGACCTCGATTTTGAAGAAAAAATGGTGAAGGAACTCGGATACTTAGACTGCCTCGCAGATCCTTATGTCGTGGACGCATCAACAGAACTACTGGAAAAAATACTGAAAGGGGGAAATATCGTAAAAGGAGTGAACATCTCAGCACCTGGATTTTATGGTCCGCAAGGACGTATAATCAGACTCGGACTTGCAATGCCAGACATAAACGACAGAATAGAACACTTTGAATACAAAAACCGTAAAATCACTAATTACGAAATGGAGAGCTCTGCAATATACGGACTCTCAAAACTTCTAGGTCACAAAGCAGCCACAGTCTGTACCATTATCGCAAATCGCGTGACAAAAGACTATTGCGCCGACTACAAAGTACATGTAAAAAAAATGGTCGAAATAGTGCTGGAACAGCTGGCGAAATAAGTCTTAATCTCAAAAAATAAACACATGAATAATGCTACGCTTCTCAATATTACAGACCTTTTGAAAAACTGCGACGAGGAAACCTTTGAACTTATCGTCAAACAATTCAAAAAAGACAAAGATGCTCGCACTGCATCTCGCTTAAAAAATATGTGGTTCAACTCTCGCGACCTCGATGTTAAACACAAGCTGGAGAAACTCATTAGTGCCTTGCAATATAAAGAAATAGAAGTAGATATTAAGCAATGGTTGCTCAGCGAGGATAAAGACTTGATGGAACTCCTGCTTACTATAAACAAAGTAGAGTATAAACTGGACGACCAAAGCTACATCGTTAAGAACTTCGAACGCCTAAAACAAGATATATGGCTCGAACTAAACGAATCGCTTACGCCTCTCGAACAATTCTCCGTGATGAGCCATATGCTCTTCAAAGAATACGGCTTTGTGGTAGACGATGGGAAAGCAAATATCATGGGCAACTACCTTTCAACCGTTTTAGAATACAGACGAGGAGGAATATTTATGATGTCAATCTTGTATCTGATTACGGCTCGGAACTTAGGACTGAATGTATCGTTTGTTGATTATGTCGACTATCCGCTCCTTGCCTACGTAGATTTAGATATAGCAAGAATGACTTATTCTGACGATAATTACAGCCCTATTATTTTCTATATAAACCTGGCAGACGAAGGCAAAATTGTGACTCGCGAACAGATGACGAAACATCTAAACGAACGCTGCCTTCATAACTCCCACAACTACAAGGACATATGCAGCGACATAGTTATCATTGGCAAGCTGTTGGAAAATTTAGGTGCAATTTACAAGAAGCGAAATAAGACAAAAGAGCTGGAAGAAATTGCAGCTATTTATAAACTTCTGAAAATATAATAAACCTATATTTTGACCACCCAATCATGAGAATCCTTAATATCTCCTTCTTGAATGCCTCTCAGCCGATTGTAGAGTTGCGTACTCCACTCTCCTGCCTCGTCGCCATAAAAATATTTATGATTCTTGTCGGCATCAAAAACACTACGAATAGGAGATATTACAGCTGCCGTACCACAAGCTCCAGCTTCCTCGAAGCTCTCCAATTCTTCAACAGAAACAGCACGCCTCTCCACTTTTAGTCCCAAATCCTGCGCTAGCTGCATCAAACTGTCGTTGGTGATTGATGGAAGTATAGAGTCAGACTTAGGCGTGATATAAGTATTGTCTTTAATACCAAAAAAGTTTGCCGGTCCACACTCGTCTATATATTTCTTCTCCTTCGCATCAAGATAAAGCACTGAACTATAACCCTCATCATGTGCTTTTTTCCCTGCAAACAAACTTGCTGCATAATTACCGCCAACCTTATACTTCCCCGTTCCATTGGGAGCGGCTCTGTCAAACTCCCTATAAATAACCATATCTGTAGGCTTAAAGCCTTGTGGGAAGTATGGACCGACAGGTGTAACATATATTATAAGGGTGTATTCCGTTGATGGTTTTACTCCAACTATCGGAGAAACCCCAATCATAAAAGGTCGGATATACAGCGATGCTCCACTGCCATACGGAGGCATAAACTCATTATTGTCGTTGATAACTGCCTTTATCATCTCTAAAAACAACTCCTCAGGTACTTGCGGCATCAACAAATAGCCTGCCGACCGATTCAGCCTCTTGGCATTCTCGTAAGGTCGGAAAAGCCTTATTTCTCCATCCTCACCCCTGAAAGCCTTCAAACCCTCAAAGATTTCTTGCCCATAGTGTAAGCAAGTTGATGATATTGGCATTGTTATATCGTCAGAATAATGTAACTCCGGCTTGCTCCATTGCCCATCCCTGAAATGTGTCCTTATATTGGACTTCGTCTTTGTATAAGCAAATCCCAATTTGCCCCAATCTGTACTCTCCATATCTGTTTATTTTGTGGCAAATGTAGGAAATTATTACTAGAACTAATATAGCTTGACAGGGTAATTTAAAATTTAATTTGTAAATTATCGCTTAACTCTTGAGTAATATTAAATTAATGCCTACATTTGGATTATTATATAATATTAAAAATATATCGAAGATGATTGCATTCAATGATTATGATTTCAACGGCAAAAGAGCTTTGGTCAGGGTTGATTACAATGTCCCTTTTGGGGATAATCACGAAATAACCGACGATACCCGTATTAAAGCATCCTTGCCTACTCTTAAAACTATTATCGACAAAGGCGGAATCCCTATTGTAATGTCTCACTTGGGTCGTCCAAAAAACGGATATGAAGAATCACTATCTTTGAAACATTTAGTAAATCATCTCGCCAAACTAACAGGAGCATCCGTAAAAATGGCTAACGAGTGCATAGGGAGAGAAACTAGAGAATTGGAAAATACCCTCGTACACGGTGATATACTTTTACTCGAAAATGTCAGATTTCACCCAGAAGAAGAGGAAGGTAACATAGAATTTGCTCGCCAACTATCGGAAATGGGCGACTGCTGGGTAAACGACGCCTTCGGTACGGCACATCGAAATCACGCATCAACTGCCGTTATCGGACAATTCTTTCCAAACGACAAAATGTTCGGTTTATTGGTCGAAAACGAACTAAACTCTCTCGATACAATATTGGAAAATCCAAAACGCCCATTCACAGCAATAATGGGAGGTGCGAAAGTCTCGTCGAAAATACCAATCATCGAAAACCTTCTTGACAAAGTCGATAACCTGATTCTTGGCGGTGGAATGACATATACTTTTGCAAAAGCCCATGGCGGAAATATCGGCGACTCAATACACGAAAAAGACTTTCTGGACTTAGCCCTGCAACTCGAACAAAAAGCTAAAGACAAGGGCGTAAACCTTATTATTGCAAGCGATGTCGTTGTTGGCGATAAATTTTCTAACGATGCCAACACCAAAATCACAAGCGTGGATAATATCGACGACGGCTGGGAAGGTATGGATGCCGGACCCGAAAGTATCAGAATGTTTAAAGAGGTAATCCAAAACTCTGGAACTATACTATGGAACGGTCCCGTCGGTGTTTTTGAATTCGACAAATTCAGCCTAGGCTCTAAGGCTATTGGCGAAGCCGTAGCTGAAGCAACAGCAAAAAACGGAGCTTTCTCTCTAGTCGGAGGCGGCGACTCCATTGCATGCGTGAAAAAATTTAACCTTACTGACAAAGTCTCGTATATTTCGACTGCTGGCGGTGCATTGTTAGAATACCTAGAAGGGAAAGAACTTCCTGGTGTTGCTGCCGTGAAAATCTAACATAATGAATAACAATGAGCTGAAAGCATATTTGGACAATCTGGTAGAGCAATATAACCACCCGGATTTTATTGTAAAAGACCCTATCAGCATACCACACCAATTCACAAAACTGCAAGATATTGAGATTACAGGATTTTGGACAGCAATACTATCGTGGGGACTGCGCAAGACCATTATAAACAAGGCAAACCTGCTTTTTAACGACTTGATGGAAGGCTCTCCCTACGATTTTATTATGAACCACCACCCATCAGACCTAAAACGTGTCCTTAATTTCAAACATCGCACTTTCAATGCCACAGACACTCTGTATTTCATTGAGTTTTTCAAGGATTATTATTCCAAACACAAGTCTCTCGAAGACGCCTTTACAGATGGAATGAAAGCAAGCGATGACAACATAGTAAACAGCTTGATACACTTTCACAATAAGTTCTTCGCTTTGGAAGATGCTCCACAGCGCACAAGAAAACACGTATCGACACCTGCTCGCAAATCAGCATGCAAGAGGATTAATATGTTCCTGAGGTGGATGGTGAGAAACAACAATAAAGGTGTCGACTTTGGACTGTGGAAAAATATCAGCCCCAACAAACTCCTTATACCACTCGATGTGCATGTGGAACGAACATCTATTAAGCTCGGATTAATAAAAGAACAAAACAACAAACTCGAAGAGACTATTGAACTCACCAATGCCCTTAAGCTCTTCGACCCTGCGGACCCCGTCAAATATGACTTCGCACTCTTCGGAATAGGAGTAATGCCGGAGGGCTTGATGTAAAAAAAACCTTGCCCAACTTAATGGACAAGGTTTTGAAAAAATGGCGGCGACCTACTCTCCCACATTGCTGCAGTACCATCGGCGCGAAAGGGCTTAACTTCTCTGTTCGGAATGGGAAGAGGTGGAACCCCTTTGCTATAACCACCTAAATCTTAAATATTTTATTTATGTATTACACTAATAACTAGAAACTAACAACTAAAAACTAGCAAAACATAAATTGACAATATCGAAACACGAAAAACAAAAATTATCCACGAAGAAAGACTTTCGGGCAATTAGTACTGCTCGGCTTTGCCGTTACCGACTTTACACCTGCAGCCTATCAACGTTGTCGTCTCCAACGGCCCTCTAGGGAAATCTAATCTCAGGGTCGGCTTCGCGCTTAGATGCCTTCAGCGCTTATCCGATACCAACGTAGCTACTCGGCGGTGCGACTGGCGTCACAACCGATACACTAGAGGTTGGCCCAACACGGTCCTCTCGTACTAGTATCAGAGCCCTTCAAATTTCCTACGCCCACAACAGATAGAGACCGAACTGTCTCA
>JBKEAJ010000140.1:0-6608 GCA_047972135.1 Bacteroidales bacterium
AAAAGGGTTTTGCGTTACTACCAACAATAAAGAGGCGATTAAAGATGCCGACTGTATTGTGCTTGCCGTCAAACCACATCTGCTAAAAACCGTTATCGACGACCTTGATGGCAGTCTTAAGGCAAGTCAGGCAATCCTGTCAGTAGCGGCAGGAGTATCAATAAAAGAGCTGGAGGAATTATTGGGACAGGATAATCCCATATACCGCATTATGCCAAATACGGCAGTGTCTATACGGCAGTCTATGACTTGCATTTCATCCAACAAAATAGGGCGCAAGGAGGTCGTATTGATTAAGGACATGTTCGACCGACTCGGCAAACCCCTTGTAATCAGCGACTCACAGATGGATGCGGCAACAGTGCTGGCATCATGTGGCATTGCCTATGCATTCAGATATATCAGAGCAGCAATGCTGAGCGGTGTAGAAATTGGACTGAAACCTGATGTGGCGAAGGAACTTACTCTGCAAACACTGAAAGGAGCTGTCGAATTGCTGGAAAACACAGGCAATCATCCTGAACAAGAGATAGATAGAGTAACTACCCCAAAAGGTGTAACCATAAAAGGTCTGAACGAAATGGAACATAATGGTTTCAGCTCATCGCTTATAGTAGGAATGCAAAGGGCTTTTGAAAGCATGACATGAAATACAAAAGTATAACACTGAAAATCGGCAGCAATATCCTCACTCGCAACGACGGGATGCTGAACGTGTCGCAAATTGCCCATATTGTAGACCAAGTTGCAGCCTTGCAGCGTATGGGAGTCGAAGTTATTATGGTATCTTCGGGAGCGGTGGCAGCAGGCAGAGGCGAGCTAAAACTAAACAAAAACTTGGACACAGTCTCGGCAAGACAACTTTACTCCGCAATAGGACAAGTGAAGCTAATACGCAGATATACAGACTTTTTAAATGAGTATGATATTAATTGCGCACAAGTGCTTGCCACAAAAAGTGATTTCTCCGACAGAGAGCATTACCTAAATATGAAAAACTGCATAAGCACAATGCTCGAAAATAATATTATCCCAATAATAAATGAAAACGATACCATATCAATATCTGAATTGATGTTTACCGATAATGACGAACTGTCGGGGATGATTGCTTGTATGCAAAAATCCGAAGCTCTGATTATGCTTAGCAATGTCGACGGTATCTACAACGGTAAACCTTCCAACACCGGTTCTACACTCATAGAAACCATAGGGACAAAAGACAAAGAATGGATGAACAATGTAAGTCGGCAAAAATCAGGCTTCGGACGTGGTGGAATGCTGACCAAAGGCTCAATAGCTCAGCAAGTTGCCAAGCAAGGTATAGATGTTCATATTGCCAACGGAGCACACAAGAATATAATCCTTGACTTGCTCGACTCAAACAAAAAGGTTGAGCATACGACTTTTGTGGCACAAAAACAGAATCCATCCGATGTGAAAAGATGGTTGGCTTTGTCCAATAGTTTTGCCAAAGCAGAACTTATTGTAAACGACGGTGCAAAAGAAGCACTGATTTCAGAACAAGCCACAAGCCTACTACTTATAGGGGTCGTCAGAATAATAGGAGAATTTAAAAAAGGAGACATCATCAAAATAAAGGATGAAAAAGGAGATATAATCGGCTGGGGTAAAGCAAATATCAGCTCCTCGACAGCACAAGAGAAACTTGGAGAAAAACATAAACAAGCAATTATACATTATGATTATTTATATCTGAAATAACATGAGCATTAAAGAACAACTGATAAAGACACATAAAGCGAGTAAAAAACTGACTTTGCTGGCAGAAACAAGCATCAACAAAATACTGATGGAGCTTGCCAGTGAGATAGAACAACATAAAGACGATATTCTCTCGGCAAATAAGAAAGATTTGAACAGGATGGATACGGCAGACCCAAAGTACGACCGCCTGAAACTGACCGAAGAACGACTCAATGGAATTGCCACAGACGTCAGAAATGTGGCAGCTATGAAATCCCCCCTTGGCAAAATACTGGATGAGGGAATACGACCCAACGGCATGAAAATAAGAAAGCTAAGCGTACCCTTTGGTGTTATAGGCATTATCTACGAGGCACGCCCCAATGTTACCATCGACGTATTTGCACTCTGCCTCAAATCTGGCAATGCTTGTATCTTAAAAGGTGGAAGCGATGCGGAATATTCAAATAATGCTCTTATCAAAATAATCCATAAAATACTGATTAATAATGAAGTAAGCACCGATGTCGCAGTTCTTCTACCAACAGAAAGAGAAGCGACTGCCGAACTGTTGTCGGCGCATGGCTTAGTAGATTTAATAATACCACGAGGCTCGCAAAAACTGATAAACTACGTAAGAGAAAACTCGTCAATCCCTGTGATAGAAACAGGTGCAGGGATTTGCCACACTTATTTTGACGAGTTTGGAGATGTCGAAAAAGGTAAGAATATCGTCAACAATGCAAAAACTCGCAGACCCGGAGTGTGTAATTCCTTAGATTGCTTGATAATACATTCGAGCCAAGTAGATAAACTACCTGAACTATGCAGCTTACTACCTGCTAGCAAGGTTATTATATATGCCGACAAGAGAGCTTTCGATATTTTGAGAAGAGCCTACCCCGATAATTTATTGCAAAATGCAAAGGAGGAGCATTTCGGCACAGAGTTTTTGGATTACAAAATGGCAATAAAAACTGTCGACTCCTTCGACGAGGCATTGGAACACATCGACAAATACAGCTCTAAACACAGCGAGTGTATTATTAGCGAAGACCTTGAGCGAAAAGTGTTGTTTCGTAAATTGGTGGATGCCTCATCTGTGTACAGCAATGTCTCGACGGCTTTTACCGATGGTTCGCAATTCGGACTGGGTGCAGAAATAGGAATATCCACACAGAAACTCCACGCACGAGGTCCTATGGCATTGTCAGAACTAACAAGCTATAAGTGGCTTATCGATGGAGACGGGCAGATAAGGACTTAAGTACTACCCTCTTGTACATTAATGCTAAGTATGCTCCACGTATAAAGAAAAATGACAGCATCGCTATCCACAAGGCGTTGTCGCCAAGCATATTACGCAAGGAGTAATAGAGTGGAAAGAATACAAAAAAGGTCGATAGCAATAGAGTGTTGCGCATAGACTTCGATTTGGTAGCTCCCACGTACACTCCGTCCCACATAAAGGACATAAAACTAGCAAGCGGAATTAAGGCTATCCATACAGCAAAAGAATATGCCTTTTCTCTCACCGCCACACTTTCTTTCGACGTAAGCAGGTTTATCAAGTCCTTCCCCAAAAAGATATTTATAAGCGTGAAACCAAACGTTATGACAATACTCCAAAATACAAGCCGTTTTACCACCACCGCAAGCGAGAGACCATCGCCTCTTCCCACATACTTCCCCACCAATGTCTCACCGGCATAGGCAAGCCCATCCATAAAAAAGGAAAAGAACATCAGAAACTGTAATAACAGAGAGTTGGCAGCCAAAGTTACTTCTCCCTCCGCCGAAGATTGTGAGTTGAAAAAAGTGAAAACAGTGATAATACACAGTGTTCGGATAAAAATATCGCCATTAACTCGCATAAAATCAACAAGCTTATCAAGCATCATCACTTTCTTTATACTGAACCACTTAAATACAAATTTATATTTTCGAGTCAGAAGGATTATTGCAAGCAAGAGACCTGCATATTGGGCAATGAGCGTTCCCAAAGCCACTCCAGCAGATTTCATCCCCAAAACCTTAACAAAATAGTAGCTCAAAGCAACATTCGTAACGTTGATACACAGTGCTATGTAAAGCGGATATTTTGAATTTTGCATACCCAAAAACCATCCATTAAAGGCAAAGAGCATAATCGCCGCAGGAGCTGCCCACACCCGTATGCCAAAATATTCGGAAGTAAGTGCTTTGAGCCTCTCAGTACCGTTAAGAAGGTCGAGGCTGACGTTAAGTATGGGATATTGCAACAAAAGCACCACTACCCCAATTATAAATGCCACTATAAGAGAACGTTGCAGCGTCGCACTCATGTCTTCCCTACTGTCCCTGCCGTAGGCTTGCGAAGTAAATCCCGAGGTACTCATCCGCAGAAAGCCCGAACTCCAATAAATCATATTGAAGATAGTAGTCCCGAGCGCAATGGCTCCAAGATATATCTCGCTGTCTAGCTTCTGATGACCCATCAGAGCCGTATCTACTAGCCCCAATATAGGAACAGTGATGTTGCTGATGATGTTGGGTATAGTGAGCCTGAATATCTGTTTGTCGAAAGACATTCTCTAAAGCAGCTTTTTCCGTTTTAGCAAAAAGGACATTAGCACCTCGTCAAAGTTATCGTGTATATTGGCTTGTACCATGTCTATGCCATACATTGCACACCGTGTGTTCAGCTCTGTATAAAAACTCTCTTGTGTGCTTTTGTAGCTTTTCTTTATCTCCTGTGGCGAGAGCCTCGTAACAGCTCCCGTCTCCAAGTCCACAAACTTATGCGGCTGATTGCTGAATTCGAAATTCTTCTCCAACTTGTGGTCTGTTACGTGGTAAAGCAAAACTTCATGCTTATTGTACCTGAGATGTTGCAAAGACTCGAAAAGACTGTCTAAATCTGCTCCCTCAGCTATATCACTGAATATCACCACTAGAGAGCGCTTGTTGATGCTCTCGGCAATGGTGTGTATGGCACTCACCGTATTTGTGTGCCTCTTTAGCGCATATGCCTCTGGCTGTATGATGTTGTTGAGATAATTGTAGAGCATATCAATATGCACAGGCATCAGCGAGGCTTTGACATGATAGTCTATATCTTCGGAAAATAATGTCAAACCCACTGCATCACGCTGACGATTAAGAAGATATATCAAGGCGGCAGTGCTATAAACCGAAAATGCCAAATTGTTGAGTAAGAACTGCTTGCCTTTGCTGTACGGGAAAAGCATGGACGACGAATTGTCTATCACCACCTGACATCGCAGGTTGGTTTCTTCCTCATATTGCTTGACAAAGAGCTTGTCGGAACGTGCAAAGAGCTTCCAATCGATGTTTTTGGTAGACTCCCCCGGATTATAAAAACGATGCTCAGCAAATTCTACCGAAAAACCATGAAACGGACTGCGGTGCAAACCTGTGATAAAGCCCTCCACCACTTCCTTAGCAATAAGCTCCATGTGGTCGAACTGCTGAAACTTGCTTATGTCGTTTATATTCTTTAAAGCCATTGACTATCAATTGATGCACAAAGATACAAAAATGTTTAATCGTTTATTCTGTTTTTAAAATCCATTCGCTCGTGCAAAATTCGGACAACTTCAATTTCATCTTCCGTTATCACTCGATAAAATATTATATGTTTCCCTGATCTTAATCCGAGCAAGTGTCGGTTAATTCCATCATATTCTTTTCCAAGTTTCGGATTTTCACTAATTTGTAAACAAGTAAATTTTAATGTCGCATAATATTTGTCAGCCTGATTTTCCGACCATTCTTCAAAAATATAAGCCCAAATATCATTTAAGTCGTCAATGGCTTCTTGTCTGAAAATAATTTTAGCCATTTTTTTTCTTTTCAGCTTTTAGTCTTTTCAAATTTTCATCAAAATCAAAATTTTCAACTCGTGGACTGTCCAATCCTTTTTGAATTGCAGCTCTCAATGCGATAACTTTACTTTCTTCATCCTCTAAAAGTCGAAGTCCTGCACGAATTACTTCACTCACATTTTTATATCGCCCTGCTGAAACTTGGCTACTCACAAATTGGTCAAAATGGTTTCCAAGTGATATTGATGTGTTTTTCATTGCTCTTTTTTTTCAAAAGTACCATTTTTTGGTAAGCATGCAAAAAATCAAGTTGATTTTATTCATCTTAGATTTTGGAATTTAGCTTGCATTAGCACACCTTTTCCCTCAATGGGTAGCAACGGATGTTATTGGCAGATACACTGTGAACGGTATCGTGTATGAGTAGTAGCGGATTTTGAAGCCGAAACTTTTGTCAGTTAAAGGTTTGCTTGAACTCCAATGGTGTCAAATTCGTTTTTTTTTTGAATAACTTACTGAACGATTGCGGAAACTCAAATCCCAATTGATACGCGATTTCACTTACCGATAGGTTTGTGGCAGATAATAATTCCTTGGCTTTTTCTATCAGTTTTTCGTGAATGTGTTGTTGGGCTGTTTGTCCTGTTAGGTTTTTCAGCATATCGCTCAAATAATTGGGCGATAGGTTCAATTCTTCAGCAATTGGTTGAACAGTTGGCAATTGGTTGGTTTCATCGCTAAAATAGTTGTTCAAAATTATTTCCATTCTCGACAAAGTGTCGTTTCCAATGGTCTTTCGTGTAATAAATTGCCGATTGTAATAGCGGTCAATATGTACCAAAAGCAACTCTATGTTCCCAATCATCACGTCTTGACTGAATTTGTCAATATTGTTTTGATACTCGCTTTCTATGGATTTGAAAAGATTGATTATGATGGCTTCTTCTTTGTCTGAAAGAAATAACGCCTTGTTGTTACTATACGAAAAAAATCCGTATTCCTTAATGGTTTTTGTCAACGGATAACCTCGTATAAAATCGGGATGAAAAATGAGGTGATAACCTGACACCTTAA
>JBKEAJ010000141.1:0-16597 GCA_047972135.1 Bacteroidales bacterium
ATAGCAGTTGTGATTAAGACTACCGACAGACTGTCTGCCATTCAGATAAAACAAGCCGAAGACAAGCAGACACTCCTGCAACATGAACTTCAATATTTAAAATATCAACTACAACCACATTTCTTCTTTAACTCGCTGAATACCATCTACTCGCTGATAGATTTAGATAGCGAAAAAGCAAAAGAAACTGTACACGATTTGGGGACGCTAATGCGCTATCTGCTCTATCGCACCGACGAGGAAAAAGTAGATTTGGCTCAAGAAGTGTCGTTTATTGAGCAGTATATCAGTCTTATGCAGCTGAGAATGCGTAAAAACACGACTATAAAAACTGATTTCCCAAAGGATGTACCACTGCTTGCCATTGCTCCCCTTTTGTTTATTCCCATTGTGGAGAATGCTTTTAAACATGGAGTGTCAGCCACCGAAGCATCGGCACTGATTTTTAATTTGAAAATTGATGGTAAGAGTATAACTTTCACGGGCGAAAACACCGATTTTGCAAAAAGCGAGCAGGATAAAAGCGGCTCGGGAATAGGAATAGAGAATCTGAAAAAACGTCTTAACCTGCTGTACCCAAATCGTCATACATACAGCAACCAAGCTCGTGATGGCAGATACTATACCGTGTTAGAAATTAAGGTGTAGATATAACAAAATCATACTACCAATTTTTAATTCAGAAACTCATAGATAGGTGTCATCTTAATATGTCTACCGTCTTTCTCAAAATCATCCTTTTGATTTAGAGTTATGATTAGTCCAGTATCTATGTCTAAATCCTGCATTGCTCCATACAAACCCTTAAATTCCCTGTCGAAGTTCTCGTTGTTTATTGTTAGACAAACTTGTATGGCTTCTGCTATGACGTTCTTGTGCCTTACTATAAAATCACATTCCCCACGATTTTTGTAGTAAAAAATCTGTTGATACTTTCTACGTAGATGTAAGAACACAAGGTTTTCCAAGCGTCTACCCATATTTTCGCTTGTAGATATAGCATTTTCTGTATATAAGCCCATATCCATGACGTAAACCTTGTTGGGATTGCGAGCTTGTACCTTCAACGAATGACTGTACATAGGTATAAAGTCTAATAAATATGCATCCTTGAGAAAAGAAAAATACTCCAGAAAACTTGTTGGTGATTTTATACCAAACATCCCTGCTAGCCTACTTGCAGAAATAGGATTAGCTATATTGCTTATCAAAAACACCGTCAGTTGACGCAAGGAAGTGATATTCCTGATAGAATGTCTTACTGCTATGTCTCTCATGAGTATATCGTCGACTAGAGTGCTGAGAATATTGGGTATTCCTGTTTTAACATATTCGGGAATACCGCCTGCTTTCAGATAAGCCATCACCGCCTCCTCTCCATTGTTAATACTCTTGTATCGGATAAACTCAGAATATGAAAAAGAAAACAATTCCATTGATAAATGTCTTCCCGTCAAATGAGTCCCTAATTCTACACTCAGCATGGAGGCATTAGAACCACTTATAAAAACCTTGTAGCCCTCTCTAAGAACTTGATTTATATACTTTTCCCAGCCTTCAATAATTTGTATTTCATCGAAAAAAATTGCTTCGATTTCCCTCCTTTTCACTTCTTTGTGGATACGATTAAAGTCGTCAAGCTCAAATCCGGACAGGCGTATATCTTCAAAATTAAGATACATTGCACCTTTGTAATCCCTATGCAATAATTGTAATAGCAAAGTACTTTTCCCACAACGGCGTATACCAGTTATGATAGTAGCGAATGAGTCAGCAACAGGAATATGAGACAGAGCATCGCGAGTAAATCCTAAATCTTGCTTTAATAAAATATCTCTTTGTGAGTCTATTACAAATGCTATTTCGTCTTGTCGTATCATATCCTCAGTATTTAAACAATGTTTCTTTCAGTGCAAATGTAAGAAATCTTTCAGTATAAATGAAAGAAATGTGCTAAAAGATTGCTGAACAAGGAGGTCCAGTTAGTCCCCTTCTTTAGACAAAAAATCTCGCACATAAATGTGCTTGATTCCTTCATAGCTATTCTCAGAAGAACGCTCGCTTGATATTACAATCTTCGGATAGTTGTCTTTTATCTTTAGTAGATTGCCAAACTCTCGCTCTATGGTTTTGGGCGTCGATAGTTCAATGGCAACCTGCACATATAAGGTTTCGCCATTGCGAGTACAAACAAAATCAATCTCTGCGGTTGATATCGAGCCTACTTTTACATCATAGCCACAAAATAGCAAGTGATTGCATACGAGGTTTTCCAATCGCTTAGCTCTATCCTGCGGTTTGTATCCTGCAATAGCGTTGTGGATTCCCAAATTCTCGAAGAAATATTTTTCTCCACGTTCAAACAGTCGCTTGCCTGCAATGTCATACCTGCCTATTCTGTGCACCACGAATGCTTCAGCAAGTGAGCTTGCATAACCGGAAACCTGATTGGGAGAAATCTTCACTTTCTGATTTTTCATAAAGTCGCTTATGCTTTTTGAGGAGAATAGGCTTCCAGTGTTGTTTGCCAAGAACCTAATTAGTTGTTCTAGGAATGCGGTGTTGCGAATATTTTTCCGTTTCACAACATCACGAAGCACAATTGTAGAATAAACACTTCGGATATATTCCATAATCACCGCTTCGTTCATAGGCAGGTGTATCAGGTATGGCAAGCCTCCAAAGCGTGTATACTTTTCTAGCGAGTCATCATCGTTGGGAAGATCGTGGAAACTTAGAAATTCAATATATGACAAGCTGTATATTCTAAATTCAACATATCTGCCTCCAAGCTCATTTGCCAAGTCGCTAGAAAATATATCCGAATTACTTCCAGTGATATAGATGTCGTTGTTATCGTCCAAAGCAAGCGACCGAATTGTAATCTTAAAGTCAGAAATTTCTTGTATCTCATCAATGAAGATGTAGTTCTTTTTGTGATTTTTCAATCTTTCGGATATATAGGTATAAAGCTCTTTGTGAGAGATGATGTCTATAAACTCTATATCTTCTTTGTTGATGTAGATTATGTTTGCATCCTCATCTCCTTTGCAAATTAAATCAATAAGCTGAAAAAGGATATAGCTTTTACCCACACGCCGATGACCAATCATTACCTTGACAATGGGCGTATCCATAAACGGTTTAATGCGATTTATGTATGTATTGCGTTGGTGTATTTTACTTGGAAACTTCATAATTCTCACTTTTGAATATTATAAATACGATTATAATTCTCCTCAAAAATAGCAATTATTATAATCATACTTACAATAATCGGCAAAAACTTCACATATATCACCTCAGCATCTTTCCCTGCAAATATTCGTCAAAGGCTTCCTTGTATTGAGGGGCAACGGTGATACGCTGTTTACCAATAATCACCTGACTTCTCTCCAAGCTGTCAATCTTGTCTAAGGCAACGATAAACGAGCGGTGAAGGCGCATAAACAGAGCTGAGGGAAGCTCGCTTTCAAGTTTTTTCATGCTGATTAGAGACAATATAGGCTTCGGACTGCTTGCGAGGTAGAATTTAGCATAATCCTTCATTCCCTCAATATAGAGGATGTCTTTAAGATAAATCTTAAGCTGACGATATTCTGATTTTACAAATATAAATTCCTTATTGTCAGTGAGATATTGTGCTTGAGCATCGATGCTTTTATTCATTTCCAGCACTTTGTTGGCGGCAGCGAGAAACTCCGAATAATTGAAAGGTTTTAGCAGATAATCGACAGCATTCACTTTGTAGCCATCTATAGCGTATCGGTCGAAAGCTGTGGTAAAAACCAGTTTAGTGCTTTTGGGCAGGTGCTTAGCAAACTCCAGTCCGCTGAGATCGGGCATCTGAATATCCGAGAATACCACATCCACCGGAGCGTTGGCATTCAGGTATTCCATCACCTCGAAAGCACTTTCGCACACTGCCTTCAAGTCAAGAAAAGGAGTTTTCTCGACATAGCTTTGTAGCAGAGCCAGTGCCATCGGTTCATCGTCGACTATTAAACACGAAAGTTGTTGCATAGCATTCACCATACAGCGAAGATAGCTTTTAAGTTGCTAATTTCAAAATTGTATGTCTATGATTGCTACATTCATTCTTCAGCCCATCTATTGTATTTCATCGCAATATCGTAGTATTGCAGTATCAATCTGTCCATCCTCTATCGTCATTACGAGCGCAGCGTGGCAATCTGTTCTTCGTTGTAGGAGATTGCTTCGTCGCCAGCTCCTCGCAATGACGTTCGTTTATTTGGCTGTTTCATTAATCATTAAATTGCTTATAGCCTAAAGCGTACGGCATATAACATTTTTAATCCTTAAACAAGGCTGCTTGCGTATTTTGGCTGAATAGTTACATACTAGGAAAAATAAATAGTAAGTTATTGAGTACTGCCCAAATCTTGTTGTGACTGACTGTCAGCACATTATCAATCAATGTTTAAAACTTTGATGTCCCTCATAGAGCTTCTAAAAGATATGATTGCTAAATTTGTTGAGTAGCAAAAAGTATAGAATAATATGAAAGCATTTGTCCACCTACATTTACACTCACAGTATTCTGTCCAAGACGGAGCAGGCAGTATTGACGAAATTGTTGCGAGAGCTGTGCAGTATGAAATGCCCGCTGTTGCCCTTACCGACCACGGTGTTATGACCGGGATAAAGGATTTTCACGGCAAATGCAAGAAAGCTGGAATTAAACCTATTCTAGGTTGCGAGGCCTACATCAGCCGTCGCGACCATAAGTTGAAAAGCTCTAAGGAAGACCGCTATGGTCGCCACCTTGTGATTTTAGCAAAGAATAAAATAGGCTATCAAAATCTCCTGAAACTGACAACAGAAGCTGCTCTAGTAGGCGACTACTACCGCCCTCGTGTCAGCAAAGAGTATCTGGCAGAACACAAGGAGGGACTTATTGTGCTTTCGGCATGTCTCGGTGGTGTACTGTCGGACTATCTGAAAGACGGTAAATACGAAGAGGCTCTTGAGGATGCAAAGTGGTATAAAGAGACTTTTGGCGATGATTTCTATGTGGAATTGCAACGTCACGAAAATGTGCGTCACCCTGACACTATAAGTACTTGGGAATTACAGAAAAAAGTCAACCCTCATCTTATAAAAATTGCCAAGGAGCTGAACATAAAGATGGTAGCAACAAATGATGTACACTTCGTCGACGCAAAGGATGTCACCAAGCATGACATATTGGTGTGCTTATCGACAGGAAAGAAACTAACCGACGAAGATCGCTTAAGGTACACAGGTGAAGAATGGTTGAAGTCGGGCGATGATATGCTTGCCATATTCGACGATATGCCTGAACTGATAGACAATACTGTGGAAATTGCAGAAAAAGTGGAAGTCTACGAGCTTAACCATGAGCCTATTATGCCGATGTTTAAAATTCCTGAGGACTTCGGTACAGAAGATAGCTACAAAGCAAAGTTTACTCTCGAACAATTGAAAGAAGATTTTGGTAAAGATGGAGTTAAGAATATTGGCGAAGAGTACGATAAACTGCTCAGAGTTAAGCTAGAAGCTGATTATCTCAGACACCTTACTTTTGAAGGAGCAAAACGACTTTATCCCGAAGAACTTGACAACAAAATTAAGGATGCTATAGATTTTGAACTAGATACCATCAAAACAATGGGCTATCCCGGATACTTCTTGATAGTTTCAGACTTTATAAACGAAGCACGCAGGCAGGGAACACTCGTAGGACCCGGACGTGGCTCCGCAGCAGGAAGTGTGGTGGCATACTGTACCGGTATTACTACTATCGACCCAATAGCATGGGATTTGCTTTTTGAACGTTTCCTTAATCCCGATCGGGTATCGCTACCGGATATAGACGTTGACTTCGACGACAAGGGACGTGAGGACATATTGAGATGGGTACAAAACAAGTATGGAGTCGACAAGGTGTCTGCCATCGGTACAGTAGGAACTATGGCTGCAAAGATGTCTATTAAAGACGTAGCTAGAGTACTCGATTTGCCAATACCCGAGTCGAATAGGCTCGCAAAACTCGTTCCCGATAAACCTGTGGGTATAAAATTAAAGAACGCATACAACGAAATATTGGCAAAAGAGGATGAACTTGGTGATTTGAATGCTGCCATAGACTTCTACGCCGCAGAAAATGCTAATGCCAAGAAAAAAGTTAAGAACGAAGAGGGAAAGATAGTGACGGAGGAAAAAGAGCAAAAAGAACAAGCTCGCGACCAAATGCTGTTTGACATTGCAACAGAGATTGCCATTGCTCGTGCCAATGGCAATGAAGTCATCATAGACACACTGAAATATGCCTGCAACCTTGAGGGATGTGTGCGTGGTAACGGAGTGCATGCTTGCGGTGTTATAATCAGTAAAACACCGATTGTGGAAAACTCTCCGCTCGCAAAAGCCAAAGATTCAACTATGCCCGTAACACAATATGATGGACACTTTGTGGAAGATGTCGGACTTATAAAAATGGACTTCTTGGGTCTGAAAACCATGTCCATCATCAAGGAGACCCTAAATACCGTCAAACTAGTGTATGGTGAAAAACTAGATATAAACAATATCCCACTCGACGACAAAAAAACCTTCCAACTGTTCGGTAATGGCGATACCACAGGAGTGTTTCAATTTGAGTCTGACGGTATGAAAAAATACTTGCGAATACTTAAACCTTCGCGAATCGACGACCTTGTTGCTATGAATGCCCTTTACAGACCCGGCCCGATGGATTATATACCAAACTTCGTCGACAGAAAACACGGAAAAGAACCTATTACCTACGACCACCCGCTGATGGAACGCTATCTGAAAGATACATACGGCGTTACGGTATATCAGGAGCAGGTTATGCTTTTGTCGAGAGAGCTTGCAGGATTTACCAGGGGCGACTCCGATGTTTTGCGTAAAGCTATGGGGAAAAAGATGAAGGATAAAATGGCAGAATTAAAAGTCAAATTCGTAGACGGCTGTCTGGCAAATCCAAAATTTATGTCAGGGTGTAAAGATACCAATAAAAAACCCGAAGAACTTATCGAAAAAATATGGACTGACTGGGAAGCCTTTGCCAGCTATGCTTTCAACAAATCTCACTCGGTTTGCTATGCAGATATTGCATATCGATGTGGCTACCTCAAAGCTAACTATCCTGAAGCATTTATGTCGGCAATATTGACTTGTAATTTCAAAAATGCCGATAAGGTGTCATTCTTTATGGACGAGTGTAATCGCATGGACATTCCCATCGAAGGATGTAATGTGAACAAAAGCCATAGTATGTTTATTGCAACTCCCGAAAAGGCTATTGCATACGGGCTTGCAGGAATAAAGTCAGTGGGCGAGAAATCTGTAGATGCCATTGTCGAGGAAAGAGAAAAATACGGGAAGTATAAGGATGTATATGACTTTGTGGAACGTGTAGACCTTAAGGCAGTTACAAAAGCAGTAATGAAAAACATTGCAACGGTGGGTGGCTTCGATTGTTTCGAGCAGTTTAACCGTCGTCAGTTTATAGAGACAAATGCTAAAAACGAGTGCTTTGCTGACAAACTCCATTGGTATGGTACTAAGGTTCAGGAAGAAAAAAATAGTATCCAACTATCTCTCTTCGGTGATGATGCCGATATGATAGAGAAACCTCAAGCTCCTAAGCTCGATGAATTACCAGATATCGTAAAACTCAACTTGGAAAAAGAATTGGCAGGGGTTTATATGTCGGCTCATCCACTAGACAAATATAAGGTGGAAATAGATTTGTTATGTACAAAAAACATCAACCTAGAGTTTTTGAGCCATCCCGAAAATATATCCACTAAAAAAAATACTGAGTATGTCATTGCAGCAATGGTAATAGAGGCATACAACGGTCATTCCAAGAATAATAAACCTTTTATAAAAATGACACTCGCCGATAAAAGTAATAAGTTAGACTTATTTCTCAACGGCAGGTCTTACGAACACTACGCACGCTATGCAATTAAAAATAATTTATTACTGATAAAATGTAAGCCCTATAAGTCTTTTAGAGGAATGGAGCTAGGTATCGAGAAAATCACTCTTTTGCAGGAGGGAATGACGCAAGCATGCAACAGATTGATAATAGATGCTTCATTAGATGTGCTGGATAAATTTTTCATAGAGGAATTTGGAAAACATACTAAAATGGGCAACACTCCCTTTGATATGACCATATACGATGTAACAACGGGGGATAAGGTTTCTCTGGAAACTTCTGTCGACAAAATAGACCCTAGCAATGAACTATTGATATTCTTGAACAAAACCAATGGCGTGAAAGTTAGCATAGATAAAAAATAAGAATTAAATTTGCGGAAATAATAATTAGATAAATATGGCAGTACAATTTACAGATGCTAACTTCAAAGAGCAAGCGCTGGAAAGTAGCAAACCAGTATTGGTAGATTTTTGGGCAGAATGGTGTGGACCTTGTAGAGTGGTTGCACCCGTAGTAGAGGAGCTATCCACAGAACTTGGTGACGACTTCGTAATCGGAAAAATGGATGTTGACAGCAACAACGAAGTCCCTGCTCAATACGGAGTAAGGAATATCCCAACTATCCTTTTTATTAAAGACGGAAAAGTGGTTGACAAACACGTCGGTGTTGCAACTAAAAATCAATTATTAGCCAAATTAGAGGCTTTAAAATAATAAGAAATAAACTATGAAAAAAGGTCTCAATTTTGAAATTGAGACCTTTTTCTACACCCCTAAAACAGAACTGCTTATTTATTCTTTACCTTGGCTATCCCACTCACTGCTGAATTGTAATTCTTAGTCGTTATACTTCCTCCATTCGCAATATCAATCACTGCTATTTGTGTTGTATTTCCTGTCTTAGGCAAGACAACTATCAGCTTTTGTGCCGATTCGTCAATAACCGAATTAACCGATAAATCACCGCTCTCGTAGTCAAAGGCATAACTTGACTTATCCATATTCAAAATAGATCTCTCATTGTATGCTCCTGTACTCCTGTCAAGAGTTACATAATTAAGCTTTAAGTCAGAACCATTCACGGAATTTGAGTCAGAAGATGAAGTTGCCGATACCTTAACTCCAACATAGAGGGACGCTGTAGGAGAATACTGCAACTTCAAGCCACTGCTTATATTGCCGTTGCTTGTTGTAATTGCATCCAGCTTCTTAGTTGGCGTATAATACTCATATAATGAACCATTGGTGGTGTCGCCCAACAACAACTTGTCCTCATGGATATTTGCCCCGATAAAAATACTGTTGTTTTGTAAGATATTATCCAAATCGCCCGCAGTACCCGTTGAATCTGCTCCTGTTTCCCAAACTAGCGAACTATTGCCAGATATAGTATCCAAAGAATTCCTGTCGATGCTGAACAGTTTCATATAGTCGTAATGTCCATGGTTAGTCATAACATACGTTTTATGAAAGAGAGGTAGATACTCCATATCATACACATTTTCAGGATATAAGTTGAGAGGGAATTTTGATACTTCCGTAGTGCTGCCATCCGCCAAATTTAAAAATATCATTCTGGCAGTACTATTGGGTGTAGTCGTCCTTAAAGACGTACTGTCAGAAGTACCCCCATTGGATGTAGTATCAGTTGAGCCACCGCCCCCACCATTATTGTTACCCGAATCTCCATAGCTAGCAGCTAGTATAATTGCTTCATTAAACTGGTCGTCGATTGTTTGCAGCGAACCCTCAACGCTCTTAGATAGGTTAAAAACTTCGCCCGCAGTGCCAGCTTCGTAATCGTATTTAACAACTCTGTCGATGTTGCCATTCTTTCCACCTACTCCTAGCCATATCTCTCCACTCTTAAAGCTCAGCGGATCGTTGGTAATGTTGTCCCCACACGCTGAAAATAGAGCAATTGCTACTACAGCTGCAGAAAAAAAGAAATTATTGAATTTCATACTAAATATGTTTATGTACAACTTTGCTTATAATTCTCAAGCATACTATAAAGTGCAAATGTACAAGGACTTTTTCATAAAAACAACTATATATTAAAAAATATTAGCCACAAGACTTTATTTTTTGTCTTATACTTGTGATTTTGTGATAATTATTATCTATCTTTATGAGCAAACTTTTGGTATGAATAGAAATGATTTGCTATACAAAATCGCATTGGCGAGCATTTACGGAGTGGGAAGCAAAATCGCACAAAACCTAGTCGCCTACGCCGGAGGTGTCCGAGAGGTATTTGAACTCAACAAAAAGGAACTTGCTAATATTCCAGGAGTAGGGACAGTTATTGCAAATAGAATTTCAGATAAAAAACATCTTAGTGAAGCAGAGAAACAACTTTTTTTTGTAGAAAAATATAAGATATCAAGTCTGTTTTTTACAGATGCCGACTTCCCCTATCGCCTTAAACAATGTCCAGACTTTCCTGTAATATTATATGGAAAAGGCAACATGGACTTGCACAAAAAGAGAATTGTATCAATCGTCGGGACACGCATGATAACCGAGTATGGTAAGAACATTTGTAAGTCTATAATTGAGCAAATACGAAGTTTTGATGAAGATATTCTGGTTGTAAGCGGTCTTGCATACGGAGTTGATATCAATATTCATAGAGCCTGCCTGAAACACAACTTACAAACCGTGGGGGTGCTGGGGCACGGACTTAATACTATATATCCCAAAACTCACAGACGCGAGGCGGAGCAGATGCTACAGAATGGAGGACTAGTGACCGATTTTACAAATAGTGATACATTCGACCGAAAAAATTTTGTACGACGAAACAGAATTATTGCAGGCTTGGCAGATGCCACAATTGTAGTAGAGTCGGCAGAAAGCGGAGGTGCAATGATAAGCGCAGAAATAGCTCAATCCTACGATAGAGACGTATTTGCTTTCCCCGGCGATGTAAGTAACAAATTCTCAAAAGGTTGCCATAAACTTATTAAAACCAACGTAGCTGCCCTGTGTGAAAATTTTGCAGATGTAGTTGCAGCAATGTGCTGGGACGAAGATGCTAAACAAAAACTTGTTCAAACAGAACTATTCCCGAATTTGAGTCAAGAAGAAGACGCAATAATAATAAAACTCCGAAACAAAAAGTATTTTATCGACGAGCTGGCAGCAGATATGGAAATGCCAGTGAGCAAACTAAGCCCATTATTGCTATCTTTGGAGCTGAAAGGTTTAATAAAATCCCTTCCAGGAAATCTTTATGCCATTAATACCACAACATGACAACAACATTTGAAGAACTAAAAATAAATAAGTCCCTACTTAAAGCTATTTATAATATTGGGTTTGAACTCCCTACCCCAATTCAGGAAAAAGCAATACCCATTATAAAATCGGGAGCAGACGTGATTGGAGTGGCACAAACAGGAACAGGAAAAACCGCAGCTTTTGTAATCCCTCTTTTGATGAAACTCATTAAAGCAGAGGCAAAAGGACCACGTGCCATAATTATTACTCCTACACGAGAACTTACAATCCAGGTGGGCGAAGATGTTGAGGAACTAATAGAATTTACAAACCTGCGCCTCGCTACAGTGTACGGCGGTGTGGGCTGGACAAAACACGCAGAACTCCTAAAAGATGGTGTCGATTTGCTAGTCTCTACTCCCGGGCGACTGTGGGAACTATATCAACATAGAGCCCTAGAACTCAAATATATAAAAACCCTCGTGATTGACGAAGCAGACAGAATGCTAGACATGGGATTTATGCCGCAGCTTCAACAATTGCTCGAAGTACTGCCAACAAAACGGCAGAACCTCCTCTTTTCGGCAACATTTGGCGAGAAAATAGAGAAAATGACCGAAGAATTTCTTGATTTCCCTGAAAGAGTGGAAGTAGCACCCTCTGCAACTCCTGCCGAACTAGTGGAGCAATATTACTATGATGTACCCAATTTTAGATCAAAACTAATTCTGATAGCTAAAATACTTGAAGACGAACAGCAATACAAACGCATTATTATTTTCTGCCGTACTAAGGAGAGCGCAGAAGCTGTACATAAAGTAATACACCGTAAGAGTGAAGGCGACAAACGCATTATTCATTCCAATAAAGGACAGACTTCCCGTCTCAATGCAATAAGAGATTTCAAAAGTGGAGAGGTTCGCATTCTTATTACCACCGACGTGTCGGCACGCGGAATTGATGTGTCAAAAGTTACACACGTAATAAATTTTGATTTGCCAAGCAGACATGAAGACTATATACACCGAATCGGACGAACGGCACGAGCAAACAACAGTGGAATAGCATTGTCATTGATAAATCCCGCAGAAAAATATCACCTGCATGAAATAGAAAACCTGATGGAAGTGAAAGTAAAACTTCTTGAAAATCCGACAGATATAGATTATCCGCCTACAGAAAAAGAGGAGAAAATGGAGCAACTCAAAGAAATAGACCGCCAAAAACGTATCCTAAACCCCGAATATAAAGGAGCTTTCCATAAGAAAAAGAAGAAAACAAAAGCCGATAAAGATAAGAAACAAAAAAAACAAGAAATGACAAACTCTTACAATCCCAAAGAAAAACGCAATAGGAGAAGAAAATGAATATCCTTCATTATCTAATTATGGTCTGCTCTCTGTCAGGTCCCACAGACACAACAGTCACAGGAACACCCGTATAATCCTCGATAAATTTTACATAGCCACCAAATTCCGCAGGAAGTGCATCGTAGGTCGAACATGCAGTGATATCGTCAGCCCATGCCTTAATGTCTGTATACACAGGCTTTAGGTTGTCACTTATCTCGTAGGGAAACTTGTCGCTTTCTGCTCCATCAATGTTGTAAGAAGTACAGATTTTCAATGTCTTAAAACCTGAAAGAACATCGCCCTTCATCATATACAGCTCCGTAACTCCATTTATCATAATGGCATATTTTAATGCAACTAAGTCCAACCAGCCACACCGGCGAGGTCTACCAGTTGTTGAGCCAAATTCATTGCCATTCTTGCGCATTGTCTCTCCCTCAGCATCGAAAAGCTCAGTCGGGAAAGGTCCCGAACCAACTCTAGTGCAATACGCCTTGAAAATGCCTATCACTTTTCCAACTTTCGAGGGTGCTATCCCTAGACCCGTACAAGCTCCAGCAGTAACCGTATTAGAAGATGTTACAAAAGGATAAGAACCAAAGTCAATGTCAAGCAATGTCCCCTGCGCCCCTTCGGCTAAGACTGATTTACCTCCGTCGAGACTATCATTGATAAAATATTCACTGTCGGTGGTGCTGAATTGCTTAATGCAATCTATACCCGCTAACCACTCTTGCTCATACTCAGCTAATGACAACTTATAGTCAAAGTTATATTGAGAGCTTAGTATCGATATATGTTGCTGCTTTTTCTTTTCATATTTACTCTCAAAATTGGAGAAAATATCGCCTATTCTCAAACCCTCTCTTCCAATCTTGTCCCTATATGTGGGTCCTATGCCTTTCAAAGTCGAACCTATTTTGCCCTTACCCTTTGCTTCCTCAGAGGCTTGGTCGAGAAGTCTGTGTGTAGGCAGTATAATCGATGCCTTATTGGATATGAGTAAGTTGTTGGATATATCAAAACCTTTTTCTCTGAGATTATCAATTTCTTTTTTGAAAATAGCTGGGTCAATTACTACCCCGTTGCCTATCACGTTGATACAACCCTCTCTGAATATCCCCGACGGAATGGTGTGCAACACTTGTTTAATACCGTTAAATTCCAAAGTATGACCAGCATTCGGGCCACCCTGAAAACGCGCTACAACATCGTAGTCGGGAGTTAGTACATCTACAATCTTTCCTTTGCCCTCGTCGCCCCATTGAAGTCCTAAGAGGATATCCGCTTTACTACTCATTTAATTCGATTAATGTGTTATTAGACAGGTATTTGCCTTTGAAATGCCTTCTGCAAAGATATGGAAGTTTCTGTCCGCGATACGCCGTCTATCTCCCCTATTATGTCAATAATCTCCTTTAAATGATTATTGTTTTGGGCAAGTATCTTTACGTGCATCGAGTATTGACCAGTCATAAAATGACATTCTACAATCTCGGGTATTTCTAAGAGCTTCTTATAAACAGAATCTAAATATTTGCCCTTTTCAAGGATTAAACCCATGAAAGAACAAGAGGTGTAACCCAATTTCTCAGGATCCAAAATAAACTGACTCCCCGATACAAGCCCCAAAGTTACAAGCCGCTGAACCCGCTGGTGGATTGCTGCTCCCGAAACACCACAGTCTCTGGCTACCTCCAAAAAAGGAGTCCTTGCATTTTTTGTAATTATACGCAGAATCTTTCTATCCAATTCATCAATTTGAGGAAGATCCTCATTTTTCTTTTTATATGTCGTCATTACAAATCAGTAATATTTATTTAACAGACAAATGTAGTACAAATATTTTAAATCTGAAACGCAACCTTCTATATTTGCAAACGTCTTTTAGATAAATGAATTAAATTTTACATAGCATGAAAAACTTATTTAAATTATTGTTATTTACCGCTGGATTTGCTTTCTTATCCTGCAACAGTGATGACGACAGTGAGCCCTACGGTCCAGAAGTAAATCTAGCAGGATTTACACTCAGTACACTAAAAGACACTATGAAAGCTTCACAATTTCAAATCTATATTTCCTATAAATCTGACAATGAGTATGCTTTGGAATATGGAATTAATCCGCAAGTGCTGACTAGCATCGATAGTCTTAGCGTGACATTGATTGATGCAGGCGGAAACCCAAATTTCAACAATGGAACAAACATGAACCCATATTTTGTGGTAGATGACAACATACGCTACAACGAACTATATAAAACTATCGATACTTACGTCAGCTCTAATAATGTTCGCAGTCTGACCCCATCTTTGGTATTTACCAATCAAAATAAATTAGCTCCGAAAAACGATACGCTCGTAATAGATACTCTCAATGCCGAATTTCAAGTGAAAATTGAAATGACAAACAATGGCAAAAGTGAAATCTTTACCAACAACATAAAATGCACCATAACCCCTTAAATACAAAAGATGAAACTTCCATGCAGTAGGCTTTAAGCTATATGCAATAAGCCTAACTACACACAGGAGGATGATTAAAAACAGCAAAAGCATAAAGCCTATAGCTTATTGCAAAATTATAAACACATGAAAAAATATACATTAACAACAATAATCTTCGTATTCTGCTATATCACAAGCACTTGGGCGCAGGATGCAGTGCAAGAAAATAATACAAAATCAAACCTTAGATGGGGAGTAGATGTAGGTCTGCGTGGCTCATATATAGAAATGGAGTTTGAAAATAACAAGCTCCTTCACAATTATAGTCTAAAACGCGAAAATTCGTTTTCCGGAGGACTATTCCTAGAAACAAATAAATTTGAAGCCTCAATAATCACCAATGGATACGGATTTACGGCATCAGCAGGATACAATGTTTTCAAAAAATTCTGGCTGAACCTGCAAGGTGCTTATGAAGACTATGGATACGATGCCTATATAGAAAGAGGTAACAATGATTATGGAAACGGATATGGAAATGATATTAATATAAGTCAAGCTCAATTAGGTATCAGCTACCACGATATATTCGGAAAACGTTTTAAATTTAAAGCCGGACTAGCAGGCGGCATTCTTACAGGAGATAAAACCGTAGATAGCTATGTAGCAAACGATTACAGCTATGAGGAAAACAATGATAATTACTTTGACTACGACTATATAAGCAATAATACGAAGCGAAAGGTGACTGACGAATTTTCAGTAAATACTTCGCTCATCTTCAGCGCAAAAGCTTATTTGGAATTGCTCCCAAATCCGAAGAAAAATCGCAAAAAACCTGTCACACCCTTCGTAGAAATGACCTTCTTCGGAAGTGTCCCAAATGCAGAAGCAAAACGAACTGTCGAAGAGTGGATTGACGGCAATGTCGTATATTTAGACCCCATCGACTACAGCTCTTGGTCGAGAAGCTCATTCAACATCTGGCTAGGAGCCGGAATTAAATGGTATTTTAGATATTGACAAAATCTATGTGCCACCAAAAAAATGGGTGGATATTCCGAAGCAAACTGACCCCCTAAAATAAGAAAATCCGGGATTGATTTTTAATGTGCCATTATGGCAAATACTAACCCCTTTTTATAGGAAAAAGATGGCGAGCGGCTTGCCGCTTCAAAAAAACGGAGCATGCTGACCCGTCTAGTCTTTCCAGCAAAGTTGGAATCCGTTGATGCTACCCGCTCTATCGCGGGCATCATCAACGGATTCCGGATGATACTGACCCACCCATGATTTTAGTTTTTCGTTCCTTTGGTATAAACCACCAAAAGAATGATATTGCCGGAAAAACAAAAGAATGAGTCAAATAAAACAGCTCCTGCGACTGCATGAACAAGGGAAAGGCAATAGGACTATTGCACGTCATCTAGGTATCAGCAGGAACACAGTAAAGGATTATATAAGCAAGTATAAGGGCTCACTACAGGGCTTGCAACGGATTGCTCAGCTTGCAACGCAACAGCGAAGGCAGAATGTTCGACAAGGCTTGCCGTATGACTATTGAGCATCAAAACTACACTTACAGCTTTGTCAGCAACATTATCAAA
>JBKEAJ010000142.1:0-24473 GCA_047972135.1 Bacteroidales bacterium
CCAGAGGAGAAGATACTGTTGGCGCAAATCGAAAACTTGCAGAAACGTCTGTTCCTCACTAGGGCAATGCAGATAAACGGCATCTCCAGTCTTTTGCTGTGCGTGCTGACCATGTTCCTTATTTATGTAGACCATATTGTATGGGCAGAAGTGGTATTTGGCATAGCCTTGATACTACTGATAATATCGCTGGCACTGTTGATAAGAGAAATTCAAATCTCGGGACATTCTCTGAATTTACAGTTGAAGAACCTACGGAAAATCAGCAAGTAGACACTTATTATTTTAAGGTTTTGAAGTTGACAATAAGCTGAGGTCCGGCGGTTCTACCCTTGCCTTTATAGTCAAAGAGTATGGTGTTTTCACCATGCTCTACAGAGAGTTCTTTGATCTGCTGAGAGTCTAGTAGTTTTCCGTTTTTATCATAGTGCCTAACAAGTCCTTTTTCTTCAGATACAAGGTAACTCCCTGGTGTGAGGGTAAACGGAAGTTTACATTCAGTAGCTCCTATTTTCAGATATATTCCGCTTACGCTTTCCTTGCTGTCTTCCGGCAGTCGGATTGCAAACTGCAGAGCTTGGCTTTTGCCCTTGCAGAAGTATTTCCATTCTGCAGCTGTTGGTTGTCCCGGTTCTTTCTGAACGTTAATGTGCTTATAGTCGAGAGATATTAAAGCATTTTTATCTGTGAAAATTGTTTTTGGAAGGGTGTTCTTAGCTTCAAACTCTTGAGCTTTGCCTGTTTCCGGTTCCCAGCGTTCAACAAAAATCAACTCAGGCTTTCCGTCAGACAATTCTAGGCGATAGAAGCTGAAGGGATCTCGTAATAGTTCTTTTTCTTCAATGCTTAGGGATTGGGCTATTCTTACATTTTCCCATTTCTTTATTTCTTCGAGTATCTGTTTGCCTACAGGATTGTTTTTAACAGCTGCGGGACTGATATAAAAATCTACTCCGGCATCATATCCTGCACATAAGCCCATAACCCACTGAATATCTTGTAAAGAAGTCTGTTCGTCAATTTTAAATTGCCCCATTTTTCGGGGAAGCAAGTCTTCTTCAAGCCCTTTCTGAACTCTCAGTCTGTGGTCTAGCTGCGACTCTCTAAAGTTTCTTGCCCACCAAGGTTCTCCCCAGCTTTCGTTGGCAAGGTAGTGCCACGAATAGTGCATAACATCAGAAGAGTTGGAGATGATGTTTTTATTGTCTAGGTTATCGTAGAATACTTTTATGAACCTGTCGCAGGCATAGCGCCCATGCCCGGTAGCAAGAGCTCCTTCAATGCCGTCGAAGCTGATACGTTCAAGTTTAGTTTCATTGAAAAATCTTGCTAAGTTCTTTGCCACTTCGTCTTGTAACTGAATATCGGGAAAGAAAACCTTGTAGTAGTGAGATACCAGTCTACCAACTTCTGTCCCTTGCAGGTGTTCTGAGGCAGCAGTTCCAAAAGCACCACGTTTACACCCTTGCAATATCAATGCTCCGTTTTGTGAAATCGATGAAAACTCTATAATTTCATTATCAATTTTTATTGCAAATAACTCACGGTTTTTATTTTCGTTTGCATGACTTTGTTCTCTAGATTTATTAAAAATATCTTTGGCGTATGCTATTCTTACAGACTCATCTGTCAGCTCTATTTCAGTAGCATCGCTCGAAATGTTTTGTTTCAGGGTAGTTATACCTGCCAGTTGCAAGTGCGGCCTGGGAGATGGAGATACCAGCGGGTCATCAGTCGTAAGAAAATTTGACAGGGTGTGGGCCCCCAAAGTAATATTTCGGGCTTTAGCCTTCTTGGAACATTCTAACACTGAGGCGTATCCATTAGGAAAATCCTTTTTACGAACAGGGTAGGTACCCCAAGATTCAAAAATCCCCGGATGATATACGCAGGATATGGCAGCTTTTTCTGCCACATCAAGACAAGCATCAATATTGTTTACATTGTAGTTCATAATGAACTTAGAAGAAGTTGCATATAAGGAGTTTTTCAAGTATTCTCCATCGTGTGTAAGGTATGGTAGCGATTCATTTTTCTCTATTGTTGACACAAGCCCTCTTAGTTTAGAGCTTTAGATGCCATATATTGCAAACCTAGAGCCAATTAAGGTACTGTCGGAATCTAAAATTGCAACAGTTTGAGTAAGTTCCTGCAAACAGCTATTTTGCACACGTGCTTCGGCACGATTGCGAGTAAATCCTTGTAAACTAGTGTAATTACCCATCTTTTGGGCAGTATTGCCGAAGCGCTCGCGGGGTATAATTTCAAATCCTCCACAACTTTTCAAATTTAGTCCCATCAGACCGATGGCAAATTCGTCATTGTAGGCAACTCCCAATGATTGACCGACTTTGTCGGTCAGCTTTACTTTGTATGCACCCCATATAACATTCTCGATTTTATTAGTGCTTTCTAGGCTTATCAGTTCAAATGTAAGATAAGAAGGGTATTGTTTAAATGCTAATGTGGCTGTGGCATCTAATGTGTCGAAATAAAAGATAAGTCTATTGCCTTTAGCAGATGTGCTACTAGGTTGTACAGTCTTGCCGGAAGATTCTAATTGTAAGAAGTATGAGGAGTCGCCTTCAAATAGATAGTTTACTCCTGTGCTTATATCTTCCAATTTTACCAATTGTCCCTTCGTATTAACTTCTAATGAAAGATAGTTGCTTGATATGCTCATTTTGTCATTAGTGCAAGATGTTATTACTAAGAGTAATAGCAGAATATTTGGGACAAGTAGTCTTTTGTACATAGCTTTATATTCTTGATGTGAATTATTTATGAATGAGTGCAAGTCTGAGATAATCAAAGTTTTAGTTTATTATTTCCGTAATAATCTGAGCAAGTCCTTTGTCCGATACTCTATACGTTATTCGGTATGTCTTACCTATTTCCGGATAATAACCATTAACAAGCTCAATGCTACCATTTTTGTTGACTCTATATATGGTGTTGTCGTTGAATGAGAATTCACGCAGTTTATCATCAAATTTAAGGGTGAAAGTAGAACCCTCGACAGATATAATTTCTCCGTATATGCTTTCTCTTGCAGTGTGTTGAATAGGTTCAGCCAACCAGTTGGGACCTTTTTGCAGGTTCACTTGTAAGTTGTCATCTAGTTCTAACACTAAAATTGGAACGGTCTGGTCTTTATACTCTCCTGATAAGCTTATGTCCAATTCAGACTTTGCCAGATTTTGCGAAAACTCAACTTTTGTGTTGTTGTGTAGCCAGTATGCTTTCTTTATTTGCGAGGAAATTCCGTTAACCTCAATACTTTTGCCATAATCACCAAATAAGTGTAAGTAGACCTTGTTTTTGTTGTGAGTCAAGGATCCCCAGAGATATTCTCCCTTAAAAGGAGATCCTTCAGTGCAATATATGGCTTCGCTGTTGCTATTCATCCATTCTCCCATATTTTCGAGTCTGGATACTTCTTCGGGTGAAAAACGACCGTCGGCAGAAGGTCCTATATTCAAGAGGAAATTCGAGTTTCGGCAGGCACACTTTGATAGCATTGATATTAGCTCGTCCGATGATTTCCATTCACTGTCATTGTGGTCGAAGCCCCAGTTTAGCCGTAGTGTCATAATCGACTCGACATATCTATCGTCTCCAGGTTGTGCAAGCTCTCTGTCGCCCAGGTTCTTATAATCTCCCAGACCACTGCCAATCCGGCTGCTTATGATGCAGTTTGGTTGATATTCTCGTACCATTTTGTAGCACATTTTGTTTAGCTCTTCGTGCTCACTTATCCCCATATCAAACCAAATAAGGTCTATTTGCCCATAGTTGCCCAGAAGTTCTTTCAGGTGTGTTTGTACTATCAACTTATATTCTTCAGTGATTTTAGAAGTATCCTTACGTACTTTTTTACTGTGTATCCAGTCTTTTTCGTGCGAATAATACAGTCCAATCCTCATGCCTTGCTTGTGACACTCATCCACATAAGACTTTATGATATCCAGCTTGTACTTCGAAGCTTGCATAATGTTCCAGTCCGATGCATCGGTGTCGAACATCGCAAAGCCGTCATGGTGTTTCGAGGTGAGTACCATATATTTCATTCCTGCATCTTTTGCCATTTTAACCCATTCTTTGGGATTATAATGTATCGGGTTAAACTGCAGTGCAGCTTCCTGATAAGCCGATTTTGTAATATCAGCTTTTAGATATATCCACTCGGCACTGGGTCCTCCCATTTCCTTCCCGTAGTCATTGTTTTCCCATTCTCCACCAAATGCAGAGTAAACACCCCAATGCAGAAACATTCCAAATCTGGCATCTTCCCACCAGTCCATTCGATTTGTCATTTCTTCATTATACTTGGAGTTTTCCTGCCCCTCAACACCGAAAGCGGAAAGTAGTAATATTGAAATTAGAATTGTGAGGTATATTTTATTTATTCTCATATTTTTAGATTCTTAATTTTAGACAAGCCTGATAATGTGACAATTAGTTGATTTGCTGATGTGATAATGGAACAGCCAATAGCGCGGTATGCAACTCGCTTTACGCCGTACGCTAAACAGCCCTTTTTAATTGTTAATGATTAACGAACAGCCAGTTTTAACAGCTGGACAGACACGCAGGTCTGCCCCTACATTTTTGCATTTGCGTAAAGCGTATGGCGGTATTTACGTTTTTCATTAAACAAATAAACATTGTATTTCATTTATAAATCAGAATTAGCCTTTATATCTACGGTAAACGGACCCAGCGGTAACCCCGATTTGTTGAATAATTTTAATGGCGGTTCCGGAAAAGGTGTCCATCCGTATCTGATTCCTGCAGGGACAATATCATTATATTTTAAAACTATTATATTATCATCTGAGATGCTTGCATTTACCGGAGTGTAATCTCCGTTTACAGATTTTATTTCGAATCCGGGAATATTGTCCTTCACCGTTTGCCAGCCATCTTTGCACCCACTAAACCTGACTGACATAGAGTTGTTTTTAAGACTGATCTTCTTTATGGAGGGAAACTCCTGAAGTTCTTTTTCCTTGTATATCTCTCTCAAGGCAGTGTGTGCAAGTCTTTCTCCAACAACGGTCTTGTCGTGTGGATGGATATTATCTTTCAAGCCTAAATCAATAGTTACAATCATTGATGTGTTGGGAATGTCAAAGCTGGCTCTACGCTGTACCTCTCTCATAACTGTCCATGGTTTTGAATTGTAGCCCGGAAGCTGAACATATATAAATGGGAGTTTTACATTATCAAACAGTTCTCGCCAGCTATTTATCATCAACTTAAAGAGCTTTTCATAATTAAGAGCTACAGTGTCGTTATAGGCATCAGATTCACCCTGATACCAAGCAACTCCTCTAAATTCAAGTTTTCCTAGAGGCTGTATCCCTGCTTCGAATAGAAATCCCGGCTCACACATCCAGCGATATGGCATTTCTCCCGGAATGTATGGTTCTCCCTCATTTAGTACATTTTGGAAAGCTAGCTTTGCCCTTTTCTTATGATTTTTAAATACATATTCATTGCTGAGCCAGTCGGTTTTGTACAAATCTGCTGTTAATGGGCACTTTTTCAATGTTGCAGGAGGAATCCAGTTATTTATGGCACTTCCACCAACTGCAACCAATATGATTCCTACAGGCACATTTAGATCTTGCGAAAGCTTGTTACCCATGTTCCATGCCACCGCCGAAAATCCTTTTACAGTGTTTGGCTTACTCACTTGCCATATTCCTTTAAAGAAGTCTTGGGTATTGCAACGTGCCAGCTCTTCTTGTGTGTATCCATCTTTTGCCTGAGCTCGTATGCTCCCCATTCTCAATAAGCGTAGATTGGGATTGTCACAATTTTCGATGTGTTCGTTGTAGTCACTTTTTTGTACCGTCCAAGCCATATTAGATTGTCCTGAACATAGCCAAAGTTCGCCGATTAATATGTCGGTGAATTTTTTCTGATTTACACGTAGTTTTATGGGTGTGAATGATGCTTTCTTTTTTGGAAAAACTACTTCCCATTCACCGTCTGTATTGGCTGTGATAGTTTTGATATTTCCATCCAGTTCTACCTCTATTTCAGAATTGATGTCTGCCGTGCCCCAAATTCGGATGGGAGCATTTTGCTGTAGTACCATGTGAGACTGGAATACAGGAGCTACAGAAACATCTCCAGCATTGACATTAATACCGAAAACGAACAAGCAACAACATAGTACTACAAATTTAAATAAAGCTTTCATGTGTTTATATTTTAGATAACAGCCGAGATATTAGATGTTAGACATTAGACTAACAGCCTCTTCCCATGCTATATTTATAATCATCCTTAAGTGTGTCTAAATTTACTACTCGTGGAGGTTTCATCTGTTTATTATTTTTCCATCCATGATAATTGTTCCCACCATTGTTCTCCGTCATTTTGTTGAGCTGTCCCCGGAGTACTTCTACCATTTTTGACATATTCTGTCAATAGAGTTTTAAGTTCTTGTTCAACTTCGGGGTGTTTATCAATAAGGTTATTTTGCTCTCCTGGGTCATCTGCCAGATTATAAAGCTGGAATGGAGGCAAGTTCAGTTCCTTGCTTTTTTTGGGGCTTGGATAACTCCATCCCCCTGAGCCGGGACAAAGGATTAGTTTCCAGTCTCCTTTACGTATGGCAAAGCTTCCATTTACAGAGTGATGAACAGTCGCTCCTCGTTTATATTCAGCGTCTTGCTTTTTAAAAAGAGGCAACATATCAAAACTATCTTCTCCTGCATTGTCGACTAATTTACTTCCGCTAACGGATGCCGCGGTTGCAATAAGGTCTGTAAGACAGATGGTTTTGTCGCAACTAGCACCACCTTCAATTACTCTAGGCCATTTTACAATGAAAGGCACTCTGTGTCCACCTTCGAATATGTCGGCTTTGTAGCCTCTAAAAATATAACTGGGGTTGTGTCCCTTTTCTTTCAATTCGGAGAATTTAGCCCTAGGCGAACATCCATTGTCGCTGGTGAAAATTATCAGAGTGTTGTCATCAATGCCAGCATCTTTAACCACCTTTAATAGTTGTCCCATATAGTCGTCTACCATCATTACAAAATCTCCATAAGGATTTAGCCCACTTTTTCCTTGCCATTCTTCGCTTGGCAGTATCGGGGTATGTGGAGACGGTAGGGGAAGGTACAAAAAGAAAGGTTCGTCATTTTTTGCTTCTTTCTTGATATAGTCAAAAGACTTTTGAAAAAAGTGAGGAGTTACTTCCTCGTGTATGAAATCAGGGGCTGTCAGACCTTTTCGCCACATGCCTTGATAATTTTTATTTTCTGTACTGTCGGTAGGTATTGCTGTAGACATTCCGTTTTCAACATATACGTATGGAGGCATATCAAGAGAGCCACAGTGTCCATAAGAATAGTCAAAACCGTTTACATTTGGAGCGTTCTCGACCGGTTTAGAAAAATCGATGTTTCCGTTAGAATCTTTAGCCCAGTCCCATCCTAAGTGCCATTTCCCAATAAATGCTGTGTGGTAGCCTGCTTTTTTCAATAACGAAGCTACGGTTTCTCGCGCGGGATTCAGCAGTGCCGACGATTCTCCGGTTAATACACCTTTCTTGAGCTTAGTGCGCCAGTTATATCGTCCTGTGAGTACTGCGTATCGGGTTGGAGTGCATACTGATGATGAAGTATGTGCATCTGTGAATATCATACCATCCGCAGCCATTTGGTCTAGTTGAGGAGTTTTTATTTTTGAGTCGGTGTTGAAGCATTTCAAATCACCATATCCTAGATCGTCAGTCAATACATATATGATATTTGGTTTCTTATCGGTACTCTTATTTTCTGTTGTACACGCCGCTAAAGAACCGACCAATAGGATGAATGTATAAAGCAATGTTTTTCTCATTTTTATGTGTTTTGTGTGATTGTATAACTAACTTTTGCCCTCGGGGATTTCTGAATCCAATAATTCCATACGACTCTTTAGACTGTCGACCAGTTGGGAGTGTTCGCTTACAATATTATTCTTTTCGCCAATATCTTGATTCATGTTGTATAGGCTTATAGGAAATTCTCCTAATGAAGGAGCCCAGCCAATTTTTTTCTTAATATGAAACTTCCATACTCCATCGGTGTAGGCTTCTAAGTCGCCATTTCGCCCGTAGTATAACATTTCAAACTTCTGTTCGGATTGTTTGTTGGGTTCCAAAAGGAGTTCACTTATATTGCGACCATCTGTTTTGATGTCTTTGGGAAGTTCACCTCCGGCAAATCCCACCAATGTTGGTAGTAAGTCGAGGGTAGACACTGGTTTAGAGCTCTCAATTTTCGATGGAATTCTTGCAGGCCAACTTATTATTCCCGGTACTCTCATCCCTCCTTCCCAAGTTGTTGCCTTACTGCCTCTTAATGGCCCGGCTGTACCTCCGTGTTTTATTCGGGTTACAGGTCCATTGTCGGATGTGAAAATAATAATTGTGTTATCTAAAATGTTACTTTCTTTCAAAGCCGATAATATTTTGCCCATGCTCCAGTCTATCTCTTGAATAACGTCTCCGTATAGTCCACGGGAGCTACTACCTCTAAATTTTTCGGAAGCATGCCATGGAGTATGTGGCATATTATGAGCTAGATATAGAAAAAAAGGAGCGCTTTTGTGTTCCTTGATGTATTTCACCGTTTCGTCTGTCCACATTTTTGTAAGGTAGTCCTGATTTGGACCTTCTTCAACAACTTCCTTGTTTCTGTACACAGGAAGTGGAGGAGATTGAAAATCTTTGTTTTTATAGAAATATCCATCCATGTCGTTGGAGTACGGCACACCGTAAAAGTAGTCGAAGCCTTGATTGTTAGGCATGAATTTTTCTTGATTCCCCAGGTGCCATTTTCCAATGCATGCAGTGGAGTATCCTAAGGGTTTTAGGAATTCGGGGATTGTAACTTCCTCGGGAGCTAGTCCGTGAGTGGAGTAGGGGAATATAACAGCCTTATGTAGTCCTACTCTTTTTGGATATTTCCCTGTTAGCAGAGCTGCCCTAGATGGGGTGCAAACAGAAGCCGGCACATAGAACTGCTTGAATTTTATTCCATTTTCGGCAAGCCCATCAATGTTGGGTGTTTTAATATCAGTGGCTCCATAACAGCCTAAGTCTCCATATCCCTGATCATCTGTGAAGAAAATAATGATGTTGGGGCTGCTAGCTTCTTTTTCTTGCTTGCATGCAGAATTTACAAGAAGCAAAAAAAGGATCGTGATTATGGATAAATGTCTTCTTTGGGGAAATGATATCATGATTTATTCAATTTTTATTGTTTTGCAATCACTAATTTTTTGATTTTTATCAATGCAAACAGCTTTTACTGTTTTTAGTCCACTCAAGTCTATAGCTTTTGAGTATTTTTTAGAGTTAACTCCCGGGGCTGTACCGTCTGTTGTGTAATATACATCGGCATAGTCATCAGGACTGAACAGTATGAGTTTGTTATTAGCTTTGTCTATTTTGCAGGTGGGAGCAACAAGAGTAGGGAAGATATGCGTATAGTTAGCATTCTCCGGGCGATTATGATATTTGTTTAGAAAAATATCAACAGCCTTTTCGTAGCTCAACTCTTGTTTTTCTCGGTTTTTCCAGCTCACTTTAATCTCTTTGGCAGTCTTTGATATTTCAATGCTATTGCCGGTAAAGTTAACATCTTTTCCATCGATAGTAATGGTTTCAACTTCAAGAAACCAAGGAATATGAAAATAAATCTTGCCGAGGTCATCGTTCCCGTGGGCGTCAAGGTCGACAGTAAAATTGTTTTTCTCGGTTTTTAGTATATAGCTGATATTTCCAAAATATGTAGGTGCATTTTCCACTTTGATTTTTTCGCCTTCTCTTATCCATTGTGGCGAAACTGCTGATAGTAGGTGTATGTCGTCTCCCTCCTCTCTTACTAACATATTGCGAATGAGCTCAATGTACCTTGCTCCCATCCATCCGTGAGGCTGGCGATTTTTGCCGGGGTCTCTATTCTCCCACGGTATGGGTTTCCACTCAAAGCCTGCATGTGTACTACTAGTATGTAGGAGTATGCTGTAGAGGTCTTCAACCACTTTTTGTTGTTCGCCTATAACCAAGTTACCGGTACTCACATAGAAAGTTTCGTAATGATGAAGTCCTCTTTCGGGTAGAGGCTTATTATTGAGCACGAGGTCTTTTGCCAATAGGGCATTACAACCGCTATATGTAGAAATACCTTCCATGAAGTTGTAGTTTCGTACCATCTCCAATGTTTTTCTAACCATGGGGTCGTTCTTGTCTATAGCCTCGAAGGGGTAGAGACCTGCGGAGGCATTTGCCCAGTCGAATCCGTCTTCAGGCTTATCCATGCCAGGTGGGATATAACCATCTGTTTTGGCAGTTATTTCTTTTAGTTTATTGTGAAAGTTTTCTGTGTACTTATCAAGTAGTTTTTGCCATTCTTCGGCATCTTTCTTTTCACCCATTTCCTGAGCCATGAAAACGGCATATCGGAGTCCTAATATTGCCCAGAAGCTGTGTCCTGTATAATGTCCGTTAATATGCTCATTGTCGTATGGCCACGATGCAGGCCATAGTCCCATAGGATCCTTGTCTACAGCTTGCTCAAATTCTTGTATATGATTGGGTAGCAGAAGATATGCTTTCTCTAGAAGCTCTTTGTCGCGAGTTTGACGATAGTGAGAGCCGAGTGCCCAGAGAACTTGTCCCCAATAATCATGGCATAATTTCTTGTATATTCCAGTGCGCTGTCTGAAATGTATGGGGCTGCCCTCAATATCATAGATAAAATATGGGCGTAGTATGTTTGATGCCGTTTCGTGTTGCCCCAGCATATCATAGACTCTCGCAAAATATGCATTATCACGGACATAGAAGTGGTCGTATTGAAACTCGTTGCAACGTTGTATTGTGTTTTTCTTGTCAGCAAGCAAATCTTTAGCAATCAGCAGGTTAATGTATGAGGTTAAGAACATGTCGTTCACCTTTTTTTCTGGGAGTTTAAAGTGAGCCAATTTATCTAGCTCCTCTTGCCAAAATTCTATAACTTGTTTTTTTAGTTCTTTGCTATCTGAGTTTTCAAGTGTGGATATGTCTTGAGTTTTTTCTTTGTTGATAGGTACTACTGGAATTTTGAAAATAAATTCCAAGGAGTCTTTTGCGCTGATGTTAAACTCCTTTTTCCAGCATTGGGAGTTATTTTCATTTTCTGTCTTGTTAAAGCCTTCCGGACTATTTATCAGTAAGTGATTGCTTTGATATATTCCTGAGCTGTTTTCTGAGAATGCTTCCTGATGTTCTTTATAGTAGCTTTCATCCATAAATTGGTTGCGATACCAAGGGGTACAATAGCGGTTGTGACGTAGAAAGTTTTTCCAACCGGTATTGTATAGAGGGATTATTCTAAAGCCGAGTTGTCCATGTTCCGTCTTTTTTCCGGTGTTAGAAACGACCCATCTAACATGCGTAATCAGGTTATTTTCTGGCTTAAACTTGTCGGGAGCTGAGAATGCTTCCATTCGATAGTTCAGGCTACCATCTGTAAGAGAGTATTGAATTATTGGGAGATAGTCTTTTTCGAGGGTTATTACTCTTTTTTTTGCTCCTTGCAATTGTTTCCCAAAAAGAAATTCCACCGCCGCAAAAGTGTTAGAGAATGTACCGCCATCGGTTACTGCCATTGCCTCAGGACAATCTTTGAACCCCAGTTGGTCTACAGGAGTTTTATAGTAGCTGAATGGTGCTGCTTGTTCTTCGGTGAGTGTCGATACTTCCTGAGCATAAAGAGATGCAGGAAGCAATAAAAGAAATGCTATATATAAGTTTCGTTTCATAATGAGCTTATTTATTTTTTAGGGGGATATGTACATTAAAACTGTTTAGTTCTCCTTCCTTGTTTTGGGTTTGAACCGCACAGAATAGAATTGCAGGCTTACCGTCTTTGTCGAACCAAAGTTGAGGTCTCTCTAAGTGTTTTAGTGGCATGAGAGTCTGGTCATCCCATAATATTTGTACTTTCGACACCAATGGGTGTTTCGAAGCATTCCAGTTTATTCCATCGAGAGATTCGAAGAGAGCAAGTCCTTTAAATCCGATATAATCTCCATATTGGTCGTCAACTATTGCAAAGTATTTTCCATCTTGACACCAAAGGAAAGGGTCTTCTGCTGTTGCTTCTGTCAATATTGGATTTTCTGCAATAGAGAAAGGTCCTTGTGGAGTGGGGGAAGTGGCTACACAGTGTATAGAAGTAAAGCCTTTGATTTCTTTCCAATTTTCGGGTCTTGATTTGAAAATCATAAGGTAGCTACCATCAGGTCTTTCGCAAACCGATGGGTTGGTAACATATCCATGAGCAGCTTTACCTGCCTGTAGATCAACAATTGGTTCATCGCATACTGTCCAAGTCCCTGCCGGATTGTCGGCAACAGCAACTCCTATACGCTGCGAGAAGGTGTAATTCTGACGTTTTCCGTCTCCAAAATCAGAGGTGTTGTGCGAAACGAAATATAGGTAGTATTTATCTTTAAATTTCTTGATGTGAGGGTTGTGTGCCCACTTATTATACCAAGCTCCGGGTTTACTGCCTTTAATAATTACTTTCTGAAAACTGTATGGACCGTCCGGGTTTTTAGCGGTTGCATAAGCAATTTCGGAATGGAATAGCCAGTCGCTGAAGGGTCCGGATTTAGGCCAGCGACTGTAGAATAGGTGGCATATTCCATCATCGGTTTGCACCATTGATGCACCCCATATCCAATATTCATCACTTTCTAGCACTGAGTGGCGAGGTGTAGCTTGTATCATTTTCCCAAAGTCCGGGACCTCATTAATTTTCTCGGACTTATTGCATGAAAGCAATAGCAAACAAAATGCAAGGGACAGATAACTTGTTATTTGTGTCTTATTTTGCATGACTAATTTGTTTTTTATGTTTGTGATTTTTTATGTGTTGTTATGTGATATTGAAATCGGATAACTGAGCTAAAGTCTCCTTGTCTTTTGAGTGAACCGCCCCGTCTGCTAATGGTCCTATGTTAAGAAGTAGGTTGCCACCTCCGTTACGAATGCTTTGATAAATATCAATCACTTCGCTTGCGCTTTTGTGTTTTTTATCTTCTCTACGACTGTAGCCCCATGCTGAAGACTGAAGAGTGTCGCAAACTTCGACAAACTTTTGAGTGTTTGTAGCGGTTTTGGCTTTTCGCAATGCCGAAACGTAGTCTTCCTTACCATTTACCCCCTGTCCGTTTGTAATTAAGGTATGAGCCTGGCGTTGTTTAATCATTTTGTATAAATCATCTAGGCGGAATGGCTCAATGGATCCGGAAAGAAGAGTACTACTACCTCCAAACGAAACTCCGGCAATGTCGCCATAATTGCACATAAGTTCATCGACTTGTTTAAATGCAAAATCGACATAATCTTCCAGCTTGTGCTCACTGCCATATTTATATTCTGTTTCGGGTGGTTCGTATGCCGGTCTTGTTGAGAAACTGAGGTATGCATCTCTGTTTGGAGCATTTGGATGTCGCCAGTCGCGCCCTAGTGAATAGCACAGAAATAGTGGAAGTCCTTTTTGTTTGCACTGAGTGCTAAACTCTCCGAGTAAATCTCTCTTTGCCGGGGTATTTGTTGATTTGAAGTCAGATAACTGAGTGTCCCAGAGGCAAAATGAGTCATGGTGTTTAACAACTAAGTTTATATACTTCATTCCTGCCTTTGCAGCCAAATCGGTAATCTGGTCGGCATCGAAATTGCTAGCCGTAAACTGTTCTGTAAGTTTTTCATATTCTTTCACGGGTATCTTCTTCACAAACTGCACCCATTCGCCTTGTCCCAATATCGAGTAGAGTCCATAATGAATAAAAAGCCCAAAGTGAGCATTCTTAAACCATTGTAATGCTGTTTGGCTAGGAGTATGTTGGAGGTCTTCTTTTTTATTTTGAAGCCAGTAAGGAGATTGACCATTATCGTCACTACAAGACATAGCTCCACATAGGATAGAAGCTCCTGCAAGTGTGCTTAGTTTTATGAAGTTTCTTCTAGATTGCATAGTATCTATTTTTTGTACTTTATTTCGATGATAGAACCATATAGGAAAGTTGGAACCAGCACTTTTAGTTCCCCATCTGATATCCGAAAAGGTACATCTTTTCCGCTTATTGCTTCTACAACGGAAAGGGGCTGCTTGCCATTTGCAACAGATAAGTTTATTCCGCCTACCGAGTCTGGCACGACAGACTCTGCTGCTTCTATTTGTCCCTGCTTTTTGCTTTTTACTCCGCTAACCACCCACTCCAATTGGTTACTGTATGAAGCTAAGTAAGTTGTAGATGTACTGTCTTCTTTTGTAAAATAGGTAGAATAGTAGAATGATGAGCCTCCTTCGGATTTCATAATCTCTTGTTGATTAGCCTGTTTTAGCTTTTCGTTAAACAGGTTGCAAGCGTCATTAAAATCAGTGCCTCCCAAGTGCCATTGCCAAGATTGTTGATTTGAAATAACCAAGCCTCCATCTTTTTTGAATGTTTCAAGGCTTCTTTTTGAGCTCTTGTCAAGTATTTCTACTTGTGGTAAGAATATAACTTTTGCTCCTCTGAATTGGGCATCTCGAAGCTGGGAGTCCGTAATAATTCCCACAGGAATATGCTGCTTGTTTGCACAATAATATGCACCATAGAATGCTGATAAGAAATTTTTCCATCCATCGGCAGATGTTCCTAAATATTTTTTCAGAGCTTTTTCGTTGAAGTGGATTAGCAACCAGGAGTTGACTCTACTGCTAGCAAGAGCTTTCGAAGCCTTGTTGCCATATTCGACAGCAGGAATAAAATCTTTGTCGGGAGCACAATTCTCCTTCATATCCAAGTTCGCAATGTTGCCGAAGGATATAATTCCGGTAGTTGCTGCTTTGATATGTTCTGAAGGGACATAGCTCATTGAAGGTATCCAAAAATGAGCAGGACGTCCATCGCTGATGTCGCGCGATAGGGTGTAGCTAAGTCCGCGCCATACTTTCGGATCCGGTTTTGCTATCCCTTTCGGAATACTTCTAAGAGTGCGCATGGGTATATCCCATTCTGTTTTATGTGCATCGGCAATTCGGAATAAGTCGGTGTTGAGATGCCTATGGATTAACTTTGGTAGAGTGTTACTACCTACTATCATCACGAGGTCTTCATTAACTGCCTTCACCTGCTTAATCCATTTTTTGAAGCCACTAATTACAGTCTGATTATTAAAGTCTTGATACTCTTTATACCGTTGGTCATTTTCGTTGATTGCCGATGGTGCATCTTTGCCGGTTTGTTGCTTAAAGATAGTTTTGCAATTGTTGCACCAACAACCTTTTCTAGGCATGTGTATTTCGTCAAAGTAAATTCCGTCGCCTCCCATTTTTACAAATTCCACCAGTCTTATACCAATGCTGTCAATCATAGGAGAGTTAAAACAGAGCATTGTTCCTCTGTTAGCTTTTACGACGTCATTTCCATTTACGTCTTTGCACTTATATTCAGGATAGTTCTTTGCTAAATATGCATCGGTATAGTGATTGTAGTATCCAATTATGTGGCAGTTATTGGAGTGAGCTTCTGTAATAGCTTCTGCAATAATATTGCGACTATTTGCTAGCTCTGTCCATGTGCCCCAAGAGCTTTTCCACTGATTAGAACCTTCGTTCGACTTAATGTGCCTGGTGAAAGCGTGTATTCCAACTCCACTCATGGCAATTTTAGCCCAACTTGCGTACAGGCTGTCATCAGGCTTATTGAAATAAGCCATGACTCTGGAATGTCCCTGAACACGCTGTGCATCGAACCAGTCGGGCTGACTGCCTAAATAGCATTCGTCTTGCTTCTCGGCTTTCGTGTTGCACGAGAACAGACTTATGCTAGAGCAAAATGCTATTATTAGGATGTTCAGTTTCATTCTTTTCTATTTTTAAGCTTCGCTGCTCTGGTGAGGCTATTTTACAGTCTTTCTGCATTAGCTAACAGCTGTTGCCTGAGGAGTTTGAGCAGGGGGCGTAAATTTTTACGCCCCTACATTCTGTTCATATATTTCTTGTTCACTAAATTAAGTCCAAAAATCGACATTCAAAAATCTGAATATCTATTTATAGCCTGTCCATAATCTCTGGAGTCTAATCTAGAAAGTTTAAGATCAAGGCTTGCAAAGCGAGTATAACGCAGATATTGGACTTTTATAGACGGACTCTATTTACTGATAATTAGGATTTTGATTATCTATATTGATGTTAGGGTTGTTGGCTATTTCCTTTCCGGGTATAGGCATCAACTCATACTTTGGATAGTAGGCTAGTGCCCATCTTGCTTGCGCGGGATGAGTGAACTTGCCTTCGCTAACAACTTTCTCCTTGGTGTACTTGTAGTACGATTCGCCATTTCTCTTCATGCGAGTTTGGTCGAACCATCTTTGGAACTCTCCGAAAAACTCTAGCCCTCTTTCGTCTGCAATAGCATCTCTAAATCCCTCTTTTGATAGCCCAGGTGTCAGTTCTATAGTGTTAGAACGAAGGCGTACCTTATTGAAATATTCGTAAGCAATGCCGGTTGCTCCATGCAATTCGTTTTCAACCTCCGCCTTCATTAACAGTATGTCAGCATAGCGAAGTATGTACAAGTTGTTGTTGTAGTTTCTTTCGTTGCTGTTTGTCGGGTCTTGATATTTTCCACATGCAGGACCTTGTGCAGCAGCAGTGGTATTTTCCGGATAGCGTTTTATTGTTTTTCCGGTGTTTAAGTTTGGATAGCTTGTAATGAAGATTTGGTTTCTTCCGTCGTTGGTGTAGTCGCCGGTAGAGTAGCGGTCGTAAGTGGCATGTTCAACACGCATCTGTCCTGCTGTCTGATTTGGGTCTCCCACCATGCCTAGGTCTGCAAGTTTAGGGATAAACCAGAAGGGCAGAAGGCTTCCAAGAGAGTTTTCTCCTGCATACGCATCATCATTTTTGAACTGTATTGAGAAGAGTTCCTCAACATTATTTTCATTATTTACATCGAACACATCCATGTAGTTGTCTAATATATCGTACATGCCTAAACCGATTACAGAGTCGATAGCAGAGTTTGCATCAGTCCATTTCTCTTGCGACATATACACCTTGCCAAGCAGACCAAAGGCTGCTCCTTTGGTTGGAAATCCATACTCTGTTTCAATCACGGGGAGGGTGCTTACGCAATACATCAAGTCCTCCTCAATAAATGCATAAACATCGGCTTTGGGAGAGCGAGCCGGGTAGGTATTTTCATCAGATGCGCTATATTCTTTAATCAAGGGGATGTCGCCCCATAGTCGTACCGCATTGTATAAATTTAAGGCTCTGAGGAAGCGGACTCTACCAAGGAGAAGAGTTTTCTCTTCTTCTGATAGTTTGTCGGTTTGTTCCATTGCAAATACTGTGAAATTGGTTCTCCCATTCAAATTGAAAATTACATCCCAGAGGTTCTCTACTAAACTATTATTTGAATCTAAATCGCCATCGTCGAACACTGTGAATAGGGCACCGTTATGGTAGCTGTCGTCGCTTGTGAAGCCCACAATATTCAGAAGTCCTCTTTTATAATATTGGGTGGCAGTCAGTAGAGAATAAGCCCCAATTACTGTCTGGTTAGCCTCATCGTAGTTGTTGAAAAAAGACTCTACGGTCAGAGACGAGAATGATTTCTCTTCTAGTAAATCGCTGCACGAAGCAAGCGTTACAATTAATGCTATAAATGCTATTATCTTCTTCATCGTTTTTTTTATTTAAGAATCATACTAAAACCAATCTTGAATGTACTAGGCATAGGATAAGCTCCTAGGTCTATGCCGGGGTTCAGTGCCGAGTTCAGCCCTTTTATTTCGGGGTCGTATCCCGAGTATTTGGTAATTACAAACAGGTTTGATGCCGATATGTAAGGACGCAGACTAACTCCGCTCAGCCATTTTGGGTTGAATGTATAGCCTAGAGATATATTCTGTAGGCGAATAAAAGACCCGTTTTCCACAAAAATATCCAAGTAATCCTGCTCCATTCGCCCCAATGATGCTTTAGGGTAGCTTGCAGGAGTTTCTTCGTTAACCCAGCGGCCGTTAAAAGCATCGGTAGCTTGGTTGTAGCGACCATCCCACAGCTGCATACCTTCCCAAGAAATCTTGTTGAGGTTGAGCACATCGTTACCAATCGATCCGTTGAATATCATGCTTAGTGTGAAGCCCTTAAATTCTACCGATGTGTTAAATCCAAAAAATAGGTCGGCCTCAGGGTTTCCTATAATAACCTTGTCGTCGTCGTTTATCATACCATCTCCTGCGTCAGCGATGCCGTCGCCATCTGTATCAACTGTCAGTTGGTCAACAAATACTCTGTCTCCAGCCTCTGGTGCCTGTCCTGCCTGTGTTGGAGCTCCTGTAGCTTGGTCGGCTGTTTGGTAGATACCATCGGTTTGGTATCCGTAAAATAAACCTACAGTTCTGCCTACATGTGAAATGTTAGGGTATCCTCCAATTCCTGCAATGCCCTCGCCATACATAGACTCTACGCCGTCAAGGTCAATTACTTTCGATCTGTTTTGAGATAGAGTAACTCCCATGCTCCATCTTAGATCACGTTTTCTCATGATGTCGCCATTGATTGAAAGTTCAAAACCCTTGTTTTGTATTTCACCTCCATTTACTCGGGTTGTAGTAAAACCGCTAGAGGTCGGGAATATTTTTGTTAGTAGCAGGTCCTTTGTGTTTTTCTTATACAGGTCGGCAGTTATGTTTAAGCGATTTTCAAATAGTCCGACATCTAAACCGATATTTCCCTGATATGTAGTTTCCCATGTCAGGTCTTGGTTGTATAGGTAAGTAGAAGAGCCCACTCCTGGAAGGAATTGGTCTGTGATAGGATAACGACCACCACTTATGAGGGTAGGAACAGTTTCCAATACATTAATGGCTTGATTACCACTAGCTCCATAGCTTAAACGAAGTTTCAGTTCCGAAATAGTTTTCAGTTCTTTCATAAACTCCTCGCTCGTCACTTTCCATGCCAGTGCTACCGATGGGAAGAAGCCCCATTTGTTGCCATCAGTAAAGTGTGATGAGCCGTCGTAACGCCCTGTTAGCGTAACAAGATAGCGATCGTCGTAGTGGTAGTTAAAGCGACCATAGAACGATGCCAGCCCCCACTCGGTGTGAGTTGTTACGGGAACTTCAACAATGTCTGCACCTGTAAAGCTTTCATATCCCAGAGATGTAATTTCGAAACCGGATGCTTTTGCAGAGAAACGTTTTCTTATCCATTTATGAGTACTCGCACCCACAACTCCGTTAATCTTATGTTTGTCAAAGGTTTTGTCAAAAGACAAGGTGTTTTCATTGAGGTAATCGAAATTTGACATTTGCAGTCTGGAAACGATGTTGTTTTGTAAGTCGCCTTGTCTTGTACCTTCACCCCAGAACGAGTTACGCAGACCGTCAGAATAGTTGAAGCCTAGAGTACTTTTGAATTTCAACCATTCAGTAAGACCTAGTTCTACATAGGTATTTGCTTGTGCAAAATTTAGTCTTTGCTCGTCGGTGGTGTTTTTTATCTGTGTTGCAGGGTTATATGGAGCTGTACCATCGTCAATAAAGTCGTCTGTATTAATGTCGTAGTAGTCGTTCCATGTTAAATCGTAGGCTCTGTATTGCACCGCCATCATAATTGGTGAATAAAAACCATTAACGCCTTTGTTAGAGTAGGGCACAATTTGGGTTAGAGTGTTACTGAAATAAGTATTTACGCCAACTTTAAAGAATTTATTTACGTCTACATTCATACCTGAGCGAAGCGACATGCGGCGTTGCTCAGAAGTAATAATCAGCCCTTCTGTATCATTGTAGTTCCCCGAAATATTATAGTTCATTTTTCCTTTACCGCCACGTATTGACAAGTTTATGTCTTTTCCGTAAGCAGTGCGGTATATTTCGTCTTGCCAGTTTATGTTTCTTGTGTACTTTTCATAGGTCGAGAGGTCGCTAGGATCTCCGTATATAGGGTCTAGTCCGTCGTTAACAGCGGCTTCGTCGTAGAGCTGTGTCCATTGCTGAGAATTTAATACATCAATTTTATTGCGAAGCTTTGACATTGTTGTACCGACATCCAATTGAATAATACTTGTTCCGGCTCTACCTTTCTTTGTCGTTATTATGATTACGCCATTAGCCCCTCTCGAGCCGTATATTGCCGATGCCGAAGCATCTTTTAGAATGTTTATCGACTCAATGTCGTTGGGGTTAATCATGGATAGAGGGCTTGGTGGCGGAGTCGAGCCGTTTTCATCAACATTAGAGTCGTAGAAAGAGCTAGAAGAGTTCATCTCCATACCGTCTATAATGTATAGAGGCTGATTGGATGCATTGAGAGAGTTTCCTCCACGTATAGATACATTTACATCAGCACCTGGCGCTCCACCAATGGATGTTACCTGGACTCCGGGAGCAACCCCTTGCAGTAGTTGTTCGGGAGATGATATTGCTCGTTGTTCGGTAAGTTTCGTACTTACATGGGCTACAGAACCTGTTAAGTCTGATTTCTTAACAGTACTATATCCAATCGCAACAACTTCGTCGAGAGAAATGTCTCCATCTTCCATACTGATATTAAAGAAATCTTTTGTGCCTATTTCAACTGTTTGAGGCTCTTTGCCAATATAGTTGAAAATCAGACGTTCCGCATCTGCCGGAACGTTTAAAGAGAATGCTCCATCTTCGTCGGTAATTGTTGCTACTGTAGTACCCTTAACTCCAACTGTTACCGCTTGAAGGGGTTCGTTATTTCCTGTAGTCACTACACCGGAAATTTGTTTCTGTGCCCAAGATGATATAGAAGTGCACAGAAGCATGATGAAAATAAATAAAATTTTTTTCATAGATACTTATTTAAAAAATGAGTTACTCTGGTTTCTTTTCCCGAATGTATGAAAATAGGGGGTATTTTTAGGTGTACTAAAGGGGTAAGCCCTAAAAAATAATTTGTATCTGTGTGAAATTCATTGTTTTACAAAGTGTTAATGTTTTGGAAATATTGGTGTCCAGACACTGATTTTTTGCAAATAAAAGTACTGAATGATACTCTTTTTTTAAGTTTAAGTGTCTTTTTTGTGAAGAGCCTTATTGAAAATTAGACATTGTATTTTCACAATATCAATGGAGATAGCTGTATAAAAACTCCTTATCCGAGCAGTTGTTAGCAGCCTGCCCATTGTTGGTGTTGCTCACGCTTAAATTTATTGGGGAGTATTCAAAAAAAAGTTTATAGAGTAGAGAATAAAATATACTATATTTGCGAGATGCAGGTTGTTAACTCTAATTTATTTCCATCTTCTGTATTTATCAAAACTATAGAAATGTCAGATTGTAAGAAGATTATAGGAGTGTTTTTTCTACTTTGGCTTTCTCTCTCATTGGCTGCAAATGGAGATATAGTACCAAAAAGAGATAAATATGTAGAAGAACTTATCATGCCTACAGCTTACTTGACTAAGGATTTTGAAGCCTCCTTGTCTGAAGGATATAGATGCTTTATAATAACTGCATCATCAGACTATTCGGATAGCATCGTGTCGATTTTAGATACATTTTTGAAAAATAATCCGAGGGAGTTTGTTGCTTTTATTCAGCAAGGAGCAGAACATTACAAAGGAGACTATATTTATTCTTATTTCAGTGATAAAATTGTTGAAATAGAGTCACAGCCTTTATCTTTTTGTGACTCCATGCTAAATCAAGGAAAACAGATTTTGTTTTTCTCAGAACATCAAGATGAAAAAAGTATGCAGGCGGAGGACTTCTTGAGCTATGCAACGCTGGGTGTAAACTTTCCGATAGACTACTCTCTTATTTTTAATAAATTCTCACCATGCAATACTTTTACTTGTATGGAGTTTAGCCCTAGTTCTAATCTCAGTAGGGTAGATACTTTGGTGGCTAATCAAAATTTGTATGATGCTAGCATTAATTTTTTGAAAAGAACAGGTAAGATTCCAAACTTTATTTTGACCGACCAACCAAACCTTGTTAGCGAAATAAACTTAGCAATAGATTTTCTGCTAAAGATTGTTGTGGAAGATGAGCACGGAAATAGATTGGAAGGAGTTAGATTTGAGGGCTATGGAGGTTTGCAATCATTTGGTAATGTTTATTTCTTTACAGATACAGTGTCTATGTATGATGTTATTTCCCAAAAAGGTTCATACACAATAGTCCCTCGAAAACCTGGTTACAGCTTTATGCCCGGGCGTTACACGTTCAACTTTAATAACTATAGCACCCGTAAGCTGATTCTGGCAAAAAGGAATGATTTGAAAGATCAAGTTTATGCATATCTTCCCTTAACTAAGAAACGATTGAGCTCAGAAGCTTATCCTACAGATGTCAGCTACTCGAATATCGCATTTAGCAAAAACTCAAAACATAAAGGGGCTGCCCTTTTTAATGGGCTTGATAATGGAGTGTTCTTCAAAGAGCAAAGAGATAAGCCTCTTGGGAATAACTTTTCATTCACAATGTGGATAAGACCTAAAAAAGTCGATGGTAATTATTCACTAATGTCTAAGGCAGGAAGCTACTGCCTTAAAATAAGGGATGGTAAATTATGCTTTACTGCGGTTGATATAGTTGATGGTAAGAGCGACTCATCTCAGATGTATGAGAATGAATGGCAGCATGTTAGCTTTGTGTATGAGGCGGGAAATGAGATGAAATTCTTTATAAATGGAGAACTCAAAGAGCTTAAACCTGCGGTGGACTATCATTTATTAGAAAGTGGTTATATGGTTGGTGTTAATCAGTGGGACGAGTTTTTCGATGGCGAGATTACAGATTTGTGTATTTGGAGCCGGCCGCTGAATAATGACGAGGTGAAAGAGGTATTTCAAAAAGGGGTAGGCTTTGCAGAAAGTCGTACAATGCCGATTTGGCTTTTAGTATCAATCATACTGTGTGTCCTTTCATTGACCTTCCTAATGTTTTATTTCTTTTTGCGTAAGAGGAGGAGTGTTGGGCGTACCTTTGTTATTTCAGATGAAAAAGCAGTTGTGCATGCTAATTTTGTGAAATGTTTTGGTACCTTCGCCATTTATGATGATCAGGGAGTTAATTTACTTGATAAATTATCGGAAAAGAAGAGTTCTTTTTTGTTATATCTTATTTTTCATACTCTTAGAGATAATGGAATTTCTCCACAAGAGTTGACAGACACGTTTTGGCCGGGATATTCGCCTTCTCGAGCAAAAAATGTAAGAGGAACCTACATGCAGGAGATACGGGCAGTTGTGCCGACTGATATTCTGGAGATAAAATATAAATCGAAGAGTTGGCGAGTTGTATTTAAAGAGGCTCTTCGTTGTGATTTGTCCGATTGGTTGATATTAGAGAAAAGGCTATCGGAAGGTAATGAGATACTTGTTGAAGAAGTGTTGAGTTTTAAGGATATTGTGATACAGGGTCTTTTTGCAGAAGGTCTAAGCAATGAGTATGTAGATAATGTTAAGCAAGATATAAATGATAGGACTATCGAAGTTTTGGAGAGTTTGTTAGAAAGTACTTCGTTAGACGATAGTATGAAGTTAGAATTGGCAGGAGTGATATTGATCTTAGATCCGGTTCATGAAAGTGTATTGGAGCAAAAAGTTGATATATTAATAAGAATAGACGATAAACGCCTTGCACATAAGTGTGTGCAGCGATTCGCAAAAGAGTGGGAGCAACTATATGATGAGAAGTACATTCCTAAAGAAGGCTCGTCTCTACAGGCTTTAATACAAAATAGATGATAATAATTAGAGTCCGTCTATAAAGTCCAATATCTGTGTTGTGCTCGCCTTGCGAGACTTGATCTTGAACTTTATAACTCAGACTCCAGACATTGTGGACAGAGAATAATTAGTAGGTAGAAGCCATTTTAATGGTAAATTATAAATGAAATACAATGCTTATTTGTTTAATGAAAAACGTAAATACCGCCATACGCTGTATGCCATACGCTTTACGCAAATGCAAAAATGGAGGGGCAGATCTGCGTGTCTATCCGGCTGTTGAAACTGGCTGTTCGTTAACCATTAACAATTCACCATTAATAATTAAAATGGCTGTTAGTCTGATATCCGAAAATCTGGCAGTTCTCAAAATATAGAAAAATGAAACTTCCATGACTAGTAAATTTAGACACACCGGAGGATGATTATAAAAGAAAGACAATAGATAATAGTAGTTAGATGTTGGACAACAGCCTTTGGGTTCGGTTTAATATCTAATATATAGGATGTTATCTAAAATGTAAACAGATGAAAACACTAATAATAACTGCAGTAATCTGCAACGAAGGAGCTGAGAGGCAAGGTTCTGTCTTGATTGACGGAGATTATATTTCTCGAATAGAATACGGCAAAGATGCTCTGCTCGACGGATTTGACGGGGAAGTTATCGATGCCAAAGGGAAGACGCTTATCCCCGG
>JBKEAJ010000143.1:0-4396 GCA_047972135.1 Bacteroidales bacterium
AGCTGGCAAAAATGGACTATGCCAAAGGATGGACACAACAATTCCACTATGGAGCATTGAGAAATAATAATTCAGGGATGTACAGCCGGGTTGGTGCCGACACCGGTTTTGATACCATAAACGATTCAAGAGCAGCAGGAGCCTTGTCGAAGTTCCTCGACAAGCTCGCAAGCTCTAATCAACTGGCAAAGACCATTATCTACAATCTTAACGGAAACGATAATGCTATGCTGGCAGCGATGCTCGGCTGTTTTCAAGACGATAGTACACCGGGTAAAATGCAGTTTGGCTCAGGGTGGTGGTTTCTAGACCAAAAACAAGGAATGACAGACCAAATAAATACTCTGTCTGTCTACGGATTGCTTAGCCGGTTTGTGGGGATGCTTACCGACTCGCGGAGCTTCCTGTCATTCCCCCGCCACGAGTATTTCAGACGTATACTTTGTAATCTTGTCGGCGAAGATGTTGAAAATGGTGAACTGCCTGAAGATTACGATTTTATAGGTAAAATGGTGCAAGACATTTCTTACAATAATGCTAAGAACTATTTCGGATTTTAAACTTTGAAAATGGTAGTCTCGGTATAGTTTGTTATTTTTGTGGAAATTAATATTATTGGATACATATGTTTGAAAATTTGTCAGATAAGCTCGAACGTTCGTTTAAGCTATTGAAGGGTGAGGGAAAAATCACCGAAATAAATATTGCAGAAACACTAAAGGATGTAAGACGTGCATTACTCGATGCCGACGTTAACTATCAAGTAGCCAAATCGTTCACGGATAATGTCAAAACAAAAGCTCTCGGTCAGAATGTGTTGACAGCCGTGAAACCTGGACAAATGATGGTGAAAATCGTCAAGGACGAGCTTACTGAGCTGATGGGCTCGGAGGCTGTCGAGATTAACATCGGCAAAAGCCCATCGATAATTCTTATGTCCGGACTGCAAGGCTCGGGAAAAACAACATTCTCGGGAAAACTTGCAAATTTTCTGAAAACCAAGAAATCTAAGAAGCCGCTACTGGTAGCTTGCGATATATACCGACCCGCAGCGATAGACCAACTGGAAGTGCTAGGCGAGCAACTCGGCGTGCCGGTATATTCCGAAAAAGGAAATAACAAAGCTGTACAAATCGCTGAAAATGCTGTTAAGCACGCCAAACAAAATGGCAACGATGTAGTGATTGTCGATACCGCTGGACGTTTGGCTATCGACGAGGAAATGATGCTTGAGATTTCTAACGTAAAGAAAGCTCTTAATCCTCAAGAAACTCTATTTGTGGTAGACTCAATGACTGGTCAGGATGCCGTCAACACTGCAAAAGAATTTAACGAGCGCATCAACTTTGACGGTGTTATCCTTACAAAACTCGATGGTGATACTCGCGGTGGTGCAGCTCTTTCTATACGAACTGTTGTCGATAAACCAATTAAGTTTGTCGGGACTGGAGAGAAAATGGATGCTCTCGAAGTTTTCTATCCCGAAAGAATGGCAGACAGAATCCTGGGAATGGGCGACATTGTCTCGCTTGTAGAGCGTGCGCAAGAACAGTTTGACGAGGAGGAAGCCAAAAGAATACAAAAGAAACTTGCCAAAAATCAATTCGACTTTAATGATTTCTTATCCCAAATTCAACAAATCAAGAAAATGGGGAACATTAAAGACTTGGCAAGCATGATACCCGGTATGGGCAAAGCATTGAGGGATGTCGATATTGACGACGACGCTTTTAAAGGCATAGAGGCTATTATTCATTCGATGACTCCTGCCGAAAGAGCAAAGCCTGAACTCTTAAATGGTTCTCGCCGCAAACGTATATCTCTAGGCTCGGGAGTGTCTGTGACTGAAGTGAATAGAATTATCAAACAGTTTGACGACACTCGCAAAATGATGCGCGCCGCTAGTCAGGGCAAGAATGTGATGAACGCAATGAAGGGAATGCGTAAGAAAAAAAGAAGATAAAATCCGAAAAATAATACCATGAGCAACATAATAGACGGTAAGAAAATAGCATCGGAAGTAAAACTGGAAATAAAAAAAGCTGTTGATGAGCTGCTCCGCAAAGGGGGAAAACGCCCTCATCTGGCGGCAGTGCTGATTGGCAACGACGGTGGTAGCCTGACTTATGTTTCTCACAAAGTGAAAGCCTGCGAAGAGGTGGGCTTTGAATCCACCCTTATACACAAAGACGAAAATATTACTGAAAAGGACTTGCTGAAGATTGTCGCAGACTTAAACAAGGATGAAAGTATCGACGGCTTTATAGTTCAGCTGCCCCTGCCAAAGCATATCTCTGAACAAAAAATTATAGATGCTGTCAGTCCCGAAAAGGATGTTGACGGATTTCATCCGATTAATGTCGGCAGAATGGTTGCCGGTATGCCCTCCCTTGTGTCGGCAACACCACTTGGTATTATGACACTGCTGGAGAGATACAAGGTCGACACGAGAGGCAAAAACTGTGTCGTGCTGGGACGTAGTAATATCGTGGGACGACCAATTAGTATTTTGCTCTCCCAAAAAGGAGAATATGCCGACGGAACAGTAACTGTCTGCCATTCTCGAACAAAAGACATAGAAAACATTTGCAAAAATGCCGATATTATCGTGGCTGCACTGGGAATACCGGGCTTTGTAAAAGAAAATATGGTCAAAAACGGTGCTGTTATCATAGACGTGGGAACAACAAGGGTAGATGCTCCTGATACTAAACGAGCTTGGAGACTAAAAGGTGATGTCGACTATGAAAATGTTGCTCCTAAATGTAAACTTATAACACCCGTGCCGGGAGGTGTAGGACCAATGACCATCGTGAGCCTATTACAGAATACGCTGAAAGCAGCAAACAATAGATAAAATCAGAAGAAACGAGCCTTTTTTAATTGTTAATGGTGAATTATAAATGATTAATGAAATGCCAAATACACGAACGTCATTGCGAGCGTTAGCGTGGCAATCTGTTCTTTGTTGTGGGAGATTGCTTCGTTGCCAGCTCCTCGCAATGACGGATGATTAAAAACAGCAAAAGCCTAAAGCCTATAGCTTACAGCTTATTGCAAAATATAAACAAATGAAATGAAATTAGAAAATTCAAAAAGAGTACAGAGGATAAAATCATTATATTATCTTAGCCTATTGCTGGGAGTGGCGGCAATAGCCTTATTATTTTGGATGGGTGTCGATGATGTCGCTTGGGTAGTGTTGGTGCTGTTTCTGCTTGCATTCTTTACCTCCCAATTCTTCTCTCTAAATTATATCAATTATAAATCTGCCGAAAAAGGAATATTCATAAGATACTACTCAGTACTTGCTGTAAACCGCGAATATCAACAACTAGAGTTTCCCCTCGAAATATTGGCTGATGTGAGAAAAGAAAAATGCTGTGGAAAAATGATGGAAGAATTGATATTGGCAGTGAGAACGAAAGAGGGAATAGCTGAATATGAGCCAATATCACTGTTCGGACTTAGCAAAAAAGAGCAACAAGAGCTGATGACAGACCTGAACGAAATATTGGAGAAATCGCCGTCGAAATATATCAGAAAGCAAGAAAGCTGATATATTTTAGACAATCTGAATGATATAAAAGAGGCGCTCCACCGAAATGAAACACCTCTCATTCGTTCTAAACAGGCACATACATACACACTGCACCCTTGTCTTGTTACGCTATGAGAAAACGTAACATATAGCAGTAAGCCAATATTATGCCAATATTTTTTACTTGGTAATAGATATTACAGATGTACCATAAGTTTACAGAAAAATCAAGAATTGATTTTTAGCCTCGATATGATGGAACATACTGTTGCATCGCCAGTTACATTGACGGAGGTGCGCATCATATCCAAAATCCTATCGAAAGGTAAAATTATGCCTATCCATGCAGGGTTAAGTCCAACAGATTGCAAAACCAATATTAGCATTACTAAACCTGCACTTGGCACAGCGGCAGAGCCTATTGATGCAAGAGTTGCCGTGATGACGATAGTGAGCTGCTGTGCTAAGGATAAATCAATCATATGTAGCTGTGCAAGGAAAACCACTGCCACAGCCTGATACAGACAAGTGCCGTCCATATTGACTGTTGCTCCGATGGGCAATACAAAACCCGAAATTTTGTTGTCGACTCCCAAGTTTTCTTCGACACATTCCAGCGTTACTGGCAATGTTGCTGCACTGCTAGAGGTAGTGAATGCCAATGTCTGTGCAGGATTTATAGCTTTCAGAAAGCTGAGAAAAGATATGTCCTTAACGAATATCTTAAATAGAATAGGGTAGATGACAAATGCCATTAGCAGTAGTCCGATAATGACAGTGGCAGCATACCAACTCAATACCCCAAATATGCTCGCTATATTCGCTAAACTCTCGTTTGCCATACTTGTTATTACT
>JBKEAJ010000144.1:0-43037 GCA_047972135.1 Bacteroidales bacterium
GGACTGTTTTGTCGTGGCTCTAGAGGCGAAGACGGGAAAGAAGCTATGGCAGTATAAAACTCTTAATTCGGTAAAGAATACGATTGTTATTGCGCAGGGGCTTGTCATTGCAACTGATATGCAGGGCTTTGTGTATGCACTTAATCCCAACAGCGGCGAGTTGGTATGGAAGAAAGATTTAGAGTATAATCGTTTGCCCGGATATGTGTCGGGTATGGTGAGCGATGGTAAAACGCTGTTTACAGGCTTTGGAAATACGCTTTGTGCTATTGATGCCAAGACAGGAAATGAACTGTGGCGCAACAAGGCGTGGAATGGCGGAGAGGGAACAGTGCCGACATTGACACTTGCCGACGGTGTGTTGGTGGCATCTGCACATTGGCGAGCATTGTATGGACATGATGCAGCTACGGGGGAGATGCTGTGGAAACGTGATGACGATGGTATCCGCTTTCGTGATGCCACTCTTAGCTTTGTGGACAATACGCTATGGCTTACTCAAAATGAAAAATTATATAAATTAGATCCTAAGACAGGAAAGACCGTTGAGAGCTTTGTTACAGGCATGAGTCATACCGGCAATTCTGTTCCTGTAATAAACGATAATATAGTGTTTGTAGGAAGTACGGACAAGGGCATTGCGGCTTTGGATAAGAATACCGGCAAAGGTATTTGGAACTTCAAAACCGACCCCGCCTTGTTTCATACTCCTCCCTATACTTCCGATAGGCAACGGACAGTTGAGACTTCGCCTCTGCTATTGGGAGATAAGCTGATAGTCGGCGCAATGGACGGAAATCTGTGGATACTAGATGCCGACAGTGGCAAGTTGCTGCAAAAGTTCAGTTTCGGCGTGCCAATATTAAGTACTCCTGCCGTGTCGGGCAACTGTATTTTTATTTCTGATTTTGCCGGTGATGTTTCTTGTTTGAGTTGGTAGAGAACTGCAATTGCAAGAAAAAATGTGTAGGTGCTTACAGTACTCCCCGAGATTTTATTTCAAGATATTTGTTAAGAGTATCGACAGACAGAGTTTCGGGGCTTGATAGTATGGAGCTTATTCCGTATCTGCTCAATTCTGAGATGATTTGTTGCTTTTCATATATAAACTGAGACGCTATAACTTTATCAAAAACTCCTTTCACACTGTCGGCATCTTGCCGTGATAATTCATGCAACTCGGCATTCTTGAAAAAGATAAGTACTAGCATGTGTTTTCTGTTAATAGCTCGCAGATATGGCATTTGTCTTCTTACTGAATCTAAACTTTCAAAATTGGTATAGAGAAAAATAAGGCTTCGTTGCTTTATCCGTTTTTGCATGCTTGAATACAATCGGCCAAAATCAGACTCCTTGTAATTTGTGTTGATATTATATAGAGCTTCTAGTATTTTACTTATATGTAAGTTCCTATTATCGGCAGGCACAATATCTTCTATACCGCGCGAGAAAGTGCAGATTCCGACTTTGTCATGTTTGTCAATACAGGCTTTGCTAATGGCGAGCGAGGTGTTGATGGCATAATCCATTAAAGCCATCCCCTTAAATGGCATTTTCATAACACGCCCCTTGTCTATCAAGGTGTAGATATGCTGCGACTGCGTATCCTCATACTGATTGGTCATCAATGCTCCACGCTTGGCTGTCGCTTTCCAATTTATATCCTTAATATTGTCGCCTTTAATGTATTCTTTTATCTGCTCAAACTCCATAGTATGTCCAATACGTCGCACCCGCTTAATGCTTGTGTTTATATTGGAATATACAAAGTTCTTAATGTTGTGCTTTTTCATCTGAATGACTGAGGGATAGACCTTCACCGTAAATGGCTTCCCTCCCTTCTTATACTCATTGGCATTTAACCTATAACGTCGTGATGCCAAGCGTAAAACCGACGAAACATAAACGTTGGTATAGCCAAAGTAATATACACCTCGTTCGGTAGGACGAATATTGTAGACAAGTGTGGTATGAGCATTGGGCGACAAAGATGCCTGCATAGAGAAGTTTCGTTCTTGAAACTGAACGGGCAACTCCTCGATAACTCTGATGTTTATCGGTATAGTTGCATTGTTGCTAATTAGCAGACTCACCTTATTGTCGTCGCCAAGCGATAGTTTCTTTTCGATTATACGCTGACATGAAACCGTATTTTTGGAGGCAAACAACAAGACAATATCGAAAATAAGCGCCATGCCCAATAATGCAAGTAGGATTGTGGGTGCGGGATGAATTATGGGATATAGAAATTCTAGAATATAAAATACAACAACAATTGCAACTCCATAAAACAACTTGTTGTTGATATACAAAGCCCATACTACTTTGCTTTTTACTTGTGCAAAGTTTGTTGTACTATTTGTTTTTTTTGCCATACGGTTCTATCTAGGAACTTCCACGCTTTTTATTATTTGTTCTACTACCTGTTTTGTAGTGAAGCCTTCCATCTCTCTCTCTGGCGTGAGTATAACACGGTGATTAAGCACTGAGTAGGAAACGAAGTTGATATCTTCGGGCATCACAAAATCTCGTCCTCGTATAGCTGCATAAGCCTTTGAGGCATTGAGCATGGCGATAGATGCTCGTGGCGATGCTCCCAAGTATAAATACGGATTGTTGCGTGTATTTGCGACTATTTCTGCAATGTATCTGAGTAGGCTGTCTTCCACCACAACATCCTTTATGATAGCTTGACATTTCATAAGCTGTTCTTTGGTTATTACAGCATTGACCGTCTCTAGCTTGGAGCCTCGATACTTGTTTTCTCTTTTTAGTATCTCCACCTCGTCGTTCAACTCCGGATAAGGTATTTCAATTTTGAATAAAAACCTGTCGAGCTGCGCTTCCGGGAGCTTGTAGGTCCCCTCCTGCTCGATGGGGTTTTGTGTTGCTAACACAATATATGGAGCTGACATTTGATAGCGAGTGCCGTCGATTGTTGCCTGTCGTTCTTCCATCACCTCGAAGAGTGCTGCCTGCGTCTTTGCAGGGGCTCTGTTTATCTCGTCGGTCAGAACAATATTGGAAAATACCGGACCGGGTATAAACTCAAATTCCGAACTCTTCATGTTGAAAACAGATGTTCCTAGTACATCCGAAGGCATCAAATCGGGGGTGAACTGCAAACGTTTGAAGTCGGCAGATATACAACGTGCCAAAAGCCTTGCCGTGATGGTCTTTGCCACACCCGGAGCACCCTCCAACAACACATGTCCATCGGCTAATATTGCAGTGAGTAGCAAGTCTATCATTTTTGACTGTCCGACAATTACTTTGCCTATCTCGCTCTTTATCAGATGGATGTTGTTCTTCAGCTCTTCTAATTCTGCTCTGTTTTGAAATGTCGGCAAAACTCCGCTATCCTCCTGTATATGAGGCGTAGCACGCTCTTGTGTGTAATTATCATCTTCCATAAGGTATATTTTTATAAAAATTTTCGATTTTTGAGTTTAATGTGATGAGTCTCTGTTTATTGATATAGCCTCCATCAATAACACTCCTGACATTCTTAATCAAACTTGTTATTTCGTCTATATCTATTCCGGTTTTCATTGACAGTTCATTTATAAATTTATCATCCAGATCCGAAGTGTTGAGAAATAATTTTGTTCTTATAAACTCTAACAGGTACTTGACTTCTTTCTTGGCTATCAGCTCGTAATTGTCTTTAGATTTTAAAAGATACAACTTGCTTACACTGTCAACAAATTCTACCGTTCTGTTCAGCAAAGGTTTGACTATTGGGACAACGCGTTGCTTGCGCCGAGCGTTGAATATTACAAATATTACTAGTGTTGCCAATATCAAATACCAAGCATGCCTTAGTGGCGGATTATCCAAAATGAAGGACAGAGCTTGATTCTTAGGTCTGGGAGTTTCATATTCGTATTTAGGGTTAAACTCATAGACCTTGCCATCAGGAATAACTGACAGCATCTTATTTAAATATGCTAGGTTGCGACTATCCATAAATTTCTCGTTTTGCAACACGTCTTTGTTCAGATGTATGTATAAATTTCCACCTCCGTATGAAATGCGTATGAAATTGACATATATCTTATTCTTATGCTTAATGCCGCCAAGTATTTCGGAGTTATCTGGATAAAATGTAAAATAATTAGTGCCGTATGAGTGTGATTGTTTGCACTGACTTGAATCCTCGTCTGTCAATACAAATATAGTTGTGTCAGAATAAAAACTTTCATAGTCGATTACGGTATTTATGTATTCTTCCGTAAAGCTAATGTCATTGCTAGTAATCAAAACATCATGCCCTGTCGAAATGTAATCGAATAAGATCTTGGTAGAAGAATCGCTCATGTAAAGGATATTCTCTCCGGTTATTAACAAGGAGCTTGGTTTAGTCGAATCTAAAAAGTCTTCGTGCTTGTCTGCGTACTTGTACAATGGCATATACACGCTCTCTCTGTCGGAATACCATTTATCCTTGTTGTTATTGAATATTTTATAGCCATGAGGGTCGACTTTGTTGCAAGCCACAAGATTTAATATTGTAAATATTATTAGCGATATGTTTATTGGCAGCTTCATCTGATGGTCGAATAAAGTCGTTTGTAAAATGAGGACACCGATTGATATTCCTGCTCCTGTATATTGTTTTCGCCATACCAAATATACTCGTATAGATGCAATGCCGTTTCAAAGCCTCTCTGTATCTTGCTGTCGCTTATTTCATAGTAGTAATCAATATTCTTCTTTGTGTCGTCGGCAATAATAAGCGACCTTGCGTCAAGCTTTTGCAACAACAATAAATACAGATAGCGCACCGCTACCCGAAATTCCTTAATGTCTTCATATTTAGATGCCAACGCCTCAAAGTCTGACAGTTTAATATCTACATCTTCACCTTCGTCGTCGAGATAATTTAACTTCTTTGCCGCCCTACTTGCTCGTCTAAATTGTAATCCCTTTCCTGCAACATAATATGCTATAATGGCTACAAGTATAATTATGAAGATATAGTAGTAGTCATAAATAAAACGAAGCGTCTTCTTCAAAAAAATCGGAAAACCCTCAGACGGAACTCGTGTTTGCAGTCGGTTTTCTTTCTTCTTGTATTTATTGACATCGTCTTCTGTTATGCCTCTATAATCTTGCTCATAGAAAGTGGTGAAAGGAACAACGTTGACAACAGTGTCGGTTTTTGTCTCATTGCCGATATTGTTTATCATTTGGTCTATAATAGAGTCTATGTTTTGACAGAGGCTTTCCTTTACACCTGAAGTGAGTATGACGTAAAGGAGTATTGTTATTTTAAGGCATAGTCCTTTAAGCATTCAATTTGCGATTTAGTTGGATGGGATAGATTAAGTAATAATATGATATTCCGCTCAATAATATTAATATAAATGAAGCGCATAGGAAGCCCGGAATGAAGTTGGCATATTGAGTAATGTAGCCCTCCAAGAATGCAGCTAATACAAAGAATGGAATTATGGTCAGCATTATCTTGACTCCGTCGCGTCCACCCCTTTTGAATGACTCAAATCTCGAATAGGTCTTTGGAAATAATACACTGCACCCTAATATCAAGCCAGCACCACCCGCAATAATAATACTGAAGATTTCGATAGAGCCATGTATCCAAATGGCCTTCATGCTTTCCAACAAAACGCCTTCCTGATAAAACATGTATTGGAATGTCCCCAACATAATACCATTTTGAAGCAGCATATATAAGGTTATCACTCCTCCAAAAACACCATAAATAAAGCATCGCAAGGCTATTTCTGTATTGTGCAGGGTAAAGCCCAAGAAATTGCCGGTCTCCCCACCCTCAGAGTAAACAGATGTCGGATTGCCATTTGCTATATTCTCCCTAGTCATCGACACATAGCCCTCGCCAAGTATCTTTGCCGTAAAGTCAGGATCGTATACCGTGGATACTACTCCGATGAGAACGAAAAAGAAGAAGACTGCAAAAGCAGTGTAAAAATACATACGTCTCTTGTAGAATATCATCGGTGCTTCCTTTAGAAAGAAGTCTAAAATACCTTTTCTTTGGCCTTCATTCTTGTTGTATATTATCTTGTATAGATTGGCAGCTATATTGTTAAGGTGCCCGTTTAGTTTGCTCTTAGGATAATATGTTTGAGAGTAAGCATAATCATTCATTATACTAGTGTACACTTCCACGAGTTTATCGGAGTCGTAGCGATGTTTGTTTTTGATTATATTTTCAAACTCCGCCCATTTTTCTTTATTTTGCTCTATGAATGCAATTTCTCTCATATCCTTGCAAACATAATGAAAAATATATTATGCAAAAAATAGAGATATCGACAGCCCAAAATGTAAATATATGGATGCCTCATGCAGGTATAGGACGAAGATTTGCCGCATTTTTGCTGGATTGGGCGGTGAAAATATTATATCTCGTAGTAGTATTGTACGCATGGGACAAATTCTTTCTTCGCCTAAATTTCGACATTCTTGATTTTGAGATGAATACTGCCAATATGTTGGTCTACACAAGTATTTTTATACCGATAACCTTCTACACTCTGCTCTCCGAATATTTTATGGGTGGAACAACAATCGGTAAATTAATAATGGGAATAAAGGTAGTCAAAATAAACGGCTTCGAGGCAAGGTTTTACGATTACTTTATGCGATGGATTTTTATGCTTGTAGACGTGTATCTGTATGGAATTATAGGCATTATCTCGGTGGCAAGTAGCAAAAAAGGACAACGACTCGGCGATAAAGTTGCCGGAACCTGCGTGATATGGCTGAGAGAAAAATCAGACCTCAGTAAAACAATACTCACAGAACTCGCTCAAGGATACGTGCCTGTATACCACTCTGTTATAAATCTGTCTGACAATGACGTGAGGATTGTAAAAGAAAATATGGAGAAGCTAGAGAAAAGATATGACCAAGAACTGATGAAAACCTTGTGCGACAAGGTTATTGAAGTGATGGGCGAGACTCCAAAGAATGGAGTTGCAGATCTGAATTTCCTTAAAACTATTATCAAAGATTACAACTACCTAACCCGCGACAGTGCTGCGTAGTTTAGTCGAGTTTAGATGTTCTGAAGGTGGATGAAAGCATCAGCATCAAATATGTAAACAAGGCATTCCATAGCAATATTTCAAATCCTGGCTTATAACCAAAGAGTAAAACGTCTGAATATAAAGTGAATACATAAGTCAATATGGGTGATAGTATAGCAATGACAATGCTGTGCGCATCGACTGTTTTCTTTTTGGTAAACAACCCAAAAGCAAACATCCCCAACAAAGGGCCGTAAGTGTAGCCCGTCAGTTTAAAAATCGTGTTGATGAGCGAACCCTTAGAGTAATACCCGAAAAACAACATTATCAGATAGGTGGTAAGTACCACCAAAGCATATATTGTGTTACGCCGCTTGATTGAGAGCTTCGACAGGTCGTCAATCTGCAATATGTCTTTAGATATGGAAGTGGCAACAGAAGTCAACACCGAGTCAATGCTTGAACACGCTGCCGCCGTTACACCCAAGAAAAATAATATGCCGATGTAAGGCGCAAAGTTATTGAATGCAAGTGTCGGGTAAATCATATCGTAACTCTTCGTCAGTTCTCCTCCAAGGTCTTTAAGAGGTACTTCTATACCAAAATTATTCATATACAACACCATGAGCCCCCCAAGAACAAGAAACAAAAAGGATACAGGTAGGAAAATGTAGCCCACCGACACCATATTCCTACGTGCCTCTGTCAAGTTTCTGCAAGTCAGATTCTTCTGCATTATGTCTTGGTCTAAACCCGTCATAACAACGACAATGAAAAAACCCGAGATAAATTGCTTGAAGAAGTTGTTGGGACTAACCCATCCGCCTTCAAAAAAGAAGAGCTTCGACAAATTGTTTTCCCGAAATACTCCGCCAATATCAGCAAGCGACAAATCTAAAGCATTCATCAAATACAAGATAGTAACAATCAGCGAAATAAGGAATATCACAGTCTGAATAGCATCGGTCAACACCACAGTTTTAAGCCCCCCACGACGAGTGTAAAGCCACACAAAAAGCACCATTACTGCCGACGAAACAAAAAACGGAATACCCAAATGCTGAAACAGAAAGTTGTGGAAAATCGATAAAATCAAGTAGAAACGCAAAGCACCACTCACCCCCCGAGAAATGATAAAGGACACAGATGCAACTTTCTGCGAAGAAACACCAAAACGCTGACCTACATACTCGTAGATAGAGGTCAAATTAAGCCTGTAATATAAAGGCAAAAGAACATATGCAACAACGTAATAACCAACAACATAACCCAAGGCCATCTGCATGTACGAAAACTGCTGATTCAAGCCGCCTGCCCCAACTACGCCGGGCAGAGAGATAAAGGTTACCGCCGACAAAGACGCACCAACCATACCAATAGACACAAGCCACCACGGCGAATTGCGGTTTGCCAAAAAGAAGGTGTCGCTGTCAGCCCTCGACGATGTCAATCTGGAAAGTAGATACAGAAAAAGAAAGTAAACTAGCAGTATTATTAGTAGTGTTGTGTGATTCACATTGTTTTTATTTACGGTCAAGTTTAAAAAATAAATTGACTTCCAAGCCTCCAATATTATCAAAAAGTGCTCCCGTTACACTAGACAGACAATTTGCCTGCTTCTCGCGCTTCAATACTCCAAGAAATGCAAAGATTATCGCTTCCTTGAAATCTATTATAAGCTTGTCGGGAATAACAACATCGATATTGTCGGACAGATAAGCATCGACAAGCTCCATTAAAAATTTGTTCTTTGCTCCGCCACCCGTAAACAATACTCGTTTCTTATCTCGACTGCCACAAAATATCTCATTTATATCTCTCGCCATTCGCATTGCAGCATGGTGAGTGTAAGTACAAAGCACATCCTGTAAGGCAATATCGCAATTTGAAATTGTCGGTAAAATAAATTCTTCAAATTGCTCAAAACCAAGAGTCTTAGGATGAGATTTCGTATAATATGGGAATGTGTTTAGCTTGTCGTTTAATGCAGGCATCAGCGTGCCACCCCTGCCAAGCTCTCCATCCCTGTCGTACTCACAGCCAAAGTACTCACGACACAGATAATTCAAGACCATATTGGAATGACAAATGTCGAAAGCAAGGGTCTTATCCCCCTCTAAAAAAGAAATATTCGATATCCCGCCTATGTTGACGCAAGCATCATACTCGCTAAACAACAGACGATCGCCAATAGGAACAAGTGGTGCGCCCTGACCTCCCAAAGCTACATCGGCAGAACGAAAATCATATATCACAGGCAACTCCGTCTGCTTCGAGATATTGTATCCACAGCCTATCTGTAAGGTGTAGCCGCCCGACGGGGAATGAAATATAGTGTGTCCGTGAGAGGCTATAAAATCAGCCTTAATATCATTATCATCAACAAAGTGCCGAACAGCATTGCCAATGTATATACCCAACTCTTTGTCGAGCTTCAGCAATTCCAAGCCCGACAGATTTACGGCTCCTTTGAGATGGAGTGTCATGCTCTTGCTGTATGGTACTTCCGAAGCATTCAGAACATCGAAATTCCACTTGTCGTCGCAATTAGTAAACTCACAATCAACTAAATCAAGACCATCCAAAGATGTTCCCGACATTACTCCTATTGCTCTGTATTTTTTCATGTATTTATAATTTTGCAATAAGCTGTAAGCTACAGGCTTTATGCTTTTGCCATTTTTAATAATCCGTCATTGCGAGCCTTAGCGTGGCAAACGAATATAATGATAAAGATTCGTACGACCTACACTGCTGACGCTCAGTAGGTTTTCATTGCTAAGCAAGGGAGCTTTTGTACCCTCGTCGAACTCCACCTCGCCGATGTAGCGGAAAGCCTCATCCCACAGCCCTTTATTGATAAAGGATGCAAGAAATTTTGCACCTCCCTCGATTATCAGCGAATTGATGCCCTGCCCTGCCAATGTGTGCAAAATATCAAGCTCCATGTCGGCAGACCCTGCCGTCGATTCGCTGCTCACGTGTTTCGGCAGCTCGGCATTGTCGGAACAAAAGCATATTACCCTTGTGCCGTCCTCGTTAAAACCTTTGACTGCCGCAGGCAAGCGATTATTCCTATCAATCAAGACCCTGACAGGATTTGTGCCACTCCACTCCCTGACCGTAAGCGCAGGATTATCGTAAAGAACAGTATTTGTACCCACCATCACAGCATCTTCCTCAGCTCTCTGCCTGTGTACCAACATCTTTGCCCACTCATTGGTGAGCCACTTCGGAGTGTCGTCGTCGTTTTTCCTTGTGCCATCCATAAACCCCCGTGGCGTTTCTGCCCATTTCAATATCACATAGGGGCGTCCCTTTTTTATTATCGAAAAGAAACGGCGGTTTAAATATTCGGCTTCCTCCCTGCACACATTCTCTACAAGCTCCACACCAGCCTTGCGAAGCCTGTCTATCCCCCTACCCGACACCTGCGGATTGGGGTCGGTGCAGGCTACAACAACTTGCGGAATACCACTCTCAATAATCAAATCAGCACACGGAGGTGTCCTCCCATAATGCGAACAGGGTTCGAGAGTAACATAAAGAGTTGACTGCTTCAACAGCTCTTTGTCCTTCACTAAATTTATGGCATTTACCTCAGCATGTGCCTCTCCTGCCTTGCGGTGAAAGCCCTCGCCTATTATCTTGTCATTATGTACAACAACACAGCCCACAAGCGGATTGGGTGAGGTACTGCCCAAGCCCCTGCGTGCCAATTGCAAGGCTCGGTGCATATATTTTTCGTTGTAGTTCATATTTTTAGATGTTAGATATTGGACTAACAGCCATACTCACTTTGTTTTTCATTCTCAATGGAAATGAATATCTTTAGCGTTCAAATTTACAAAAAAGTGCGAGAGTTTATAGTAAAGGCAAGGGAAAACCTAAAGAATATTTATCCACAGAAGGAAAGCGATGCCATCATCAATATACTGCTGGAACACGTCGGCATCAATAAAACAACACGCTTTGCCAATCCCTCGCAGACTCTTACGGGCGAACAAACAAAATGGCTTTATTCCGCCCTCAACAGACTCTTGAAACATACGCCTATACAACATATTATTGGATATGTAGATTTTTATGACACCAAAATATCAGTCAACAAACACACATTAATCCCACGTCCGGAAACTGAAGAGTTGGTTGATATTGTCATCGCTAAATATGGAGACTTGGGGAAGTTAAACGTTCTGGATTTGTGTACAGGCAGTGGCTGCATAGCAATAGCACTGGCAAAGAAATTGAAGAGTGCCTTTGTCGAGGCTGTTGATTTGTCGGAAGATGCCCTTAACATGGCAACAAAAAACGCCATACAAAACAAGGTAGATGTAGAGTTTAAAAATTTGGATTTGCTTAATGCCGAATACCCTGATTTTGGAAATAAAAAATACGACATAATCATAAGCAACCCTCCATATATACCTAATAAGCAGAGGAATGCACTCGACAAAAACGTCATTCTGCATGAACCTGAGATGGCATTGTTCGTTCCAGACGAACACCCGATAATCTTTTATGAAAAAATTGCCCTATTGACTGACAAACTGCTGATGGACAAGGGCGTGCTATTCCTCGAAACACATGAAGATTTTGCAATGCAAGTGGTAAACTTCATTGATGAAAACACCAAACTTAATGCCGAAGTGAGGACAGATTTATTTGGAAAAAAAAGATTTGTTATATCTCAGTTTACAAGTTAGTGCAAAATCTGGAAATTTAACATGCTCACAAGTATTAATTCTCATTTTTTTATTACCTTTGCTGCTCGTCGCACTATAATTGTGTGTTTACTTAACAATTAATTATCTGTTAAATGAGACAGGATTCTTTTTCTTTTTCGCAATCTACTTGGCTTGTAGTGTTGCGCGTGCTCATTGGTTGGCACTTCTTGTATGAAGGTCTGGTTAAAGTGTTGAATCCAAAATGGACAGGCTTTGGATATCTGATGGACTCTGGAGGATTCATGCCAGGATTTTTTAAATGGATTGCTCAAAGCGACACTCTGCTGACTATTGCTGACCTCACTGTACAATGGGGCTTGGTAGCCATAGGATTTTTCCTTATTATTGGACTATTTACCAGAGTATTTTCAATATTCGGAATTGCTATGCTGGCTTTTTTCTACCTCTCGCACCCACCATGCATAGACACAAATTACGCAATGCCAAGCGAAGGCTCATATTTGTGGATTGATAAAAACCTGATAGAGATTGCAGCACTAGCTGTAACATACTCCTTCCGAACGTCGATGATTATGGGTCTCGACGGATTGTTTAACAGAAGAAAAAGATATTAGAATATGTATCCTGAAAACAACAGCAGACGTGGTGCCATAAAAACACTGGTTTCAATTCCTATTTTTGGAGCAATGGCTTATGGGGCCTATAAAACATCAAAAAAACATAGTGCCGACAAGAGCTTGGGCGACACTTTTAAACTCGACACCTCATCGCCAACGGTGATGAGCGTTCAAGCCGACGGTAAACAGCTCAGAATAGGGATTATAGGCTTTGGTATCAGAGGAAAACAACTTATGAGAGCGGCAGGATTTGCAGAACCATCTCACTTGCAAGACCTTATAGACGCCAACAAGAAGAATTCAAAAGACAGCAGATACGCAGACTTCAAAGAACAGGAGGATCTAAATATTGTGGTGAACGGAGTGTGCGACATTTTCGATGTGTATGGAGAGGCGGCCGTTAAGGCAGGTGCAAATATCCACAAAGAAGGCCTAAACGGGAAGCTAGGCAAAGAACCCAAAAGATATAAACACTACAAAGAACTGCTGGCAGCAGAAGACATTGATGCAGTGATAATCGCATCACCCGACCATTGGCACGGAACAATGGCCTACGATGCTATCAATGCCGGAAAGCATGTTTATGTGGAAAAACCAATGACTTGGACTGTCCCCGAAACATTTATGCTCAGAGAAGCGGTAAAGAAAAGCGGACTGGTATTTCAACTGGGACATCAAGGACGACAAACAGACAGCTACATAAGAGCTAAGGAAATTATCGAAAAAGATATGCTGGGACACGTCTCCCTGATAGAAACTTGCACAAACAGGAACTCCCCTAACGGAGCATGGGTATATCCTATAATAGAGGGAGCAAATGAAAATACAATCGACTGGAAACAGTTTGCCGGAAACCCCGACAGAACCACCGAATACCTCGATTATATGGAAAGCCACAATTTGATGAAATACGTCGGATCAGACAGCCGGCATAAGTTCAGCCTAGAACGCTTCTTCCGGTGGAGATGCTGGTGGGACTACAGCACAGGACTTAGCGGCGACCTGCTGACTCATGAGTACGACGCAGTAAATCAGATAATGGGGCTGGGAATACCTAGCTCGGTGACATCATCGGGAGGTGTATATTTCTTTAAAGACGGACGTACTGTCCCCGACGTGCTGAATACTACAATGGAATTTGCACACAAGGATTTAACCTTCTTATACAGCGCTACACAAGCAAATCAATACTACCGTGGCAAGAAATTCATGGGTCACGATGCCACAATGGAGCTGTCGAATACAATCACGGTTAAGGTTGACCCAAATTCAACAAAATATGCCGATAAAATTAAAGATGGCATTATAATTCCCAATGAGCCTATCCTGAACTATCGGCCGGGACAGAAAGACGTGGATGCAATAACATCACCCACAGAATTGTATTTCGCACAACGCGGACTGGTAAATTCATATATTGACGGCAAGAGATACGACACCACTCACCTACACATACGAGAATGGCTAGAATGTATCAGGCAAAATAAAACTCCAAGTTGCAACATCGACAGAGGATTCGAGGAAGCTATATCAGCACACATGGGCACTAGAGCTTATCTCGAAGGTAAAACCAAACATTGGGATGCAGCCAAAGAGAAGATTGTGTAATGAGAGTCGTCGTATAAAAATCATAATACAGCTATGCAACTTTTACTTTTAAGCAATTCAACAATGAAAGGCGAGGAATATCTGGAATATCCCCTGCCTATGATTTCAAATTTTCTCGGCAAACAAGCCCTGAAAGGTGCGTTTATTCCTTATGCCGGAGTAAGACTATCGTACGATGAGTATGAAAGCAAAGTGAAAAAACGTTTCGAGGAGTTGGGACACCAACTGGAGAGTGTGCATAAGAGTGCATCCCCAATCGACACCGTAAATAATGCCGATTTCATAGTAGTGGGCGGTGGCAACTCGTTTATGCTGCTACACAAGCTATACGAAACAGGACTACTAGACGCAATCAAAAAGAAAGTCGCTAAGGGCGCACCATACATTGGCTGGAGCGCAGGCTCAAACATGGCTTGCCCGACAATAAAGACCACTAACGACATGCCTATTATTCAGCCAAAATCCTTCGATGCATTGGGATTAATTCCGTTTCAAATAAATCCGCACTACACAGAGAAAACTATCGACGGTCACGGCGGAGAATCAAGACTCGACAGACTATCGGAGTTCCTTGTCGCAAACCCCGGACTGACAGTAATCTGCCTAGAAGAAGGTTGCGCAATCGAAGTCCACGACAACAATTTTAAGTATCTAGGCAAGAACGACTTATTAGTCCTAAGTACAAATGGAGAGAAAGCATATTACAAACCTAACTCCTTAATTGATACTACAATGCTGTGATGCTGTGATGTTATGATGTTATGATTGAAATACAATATTTAGAATTTAAGGTTTAAAATGCTGTAGGCTATAAGCGAACAGCCGATGAAAATGTGATGATTTGCTGATGTGATAATTAGATAATCTAGGCTGTTATCTAAAAATATAAAACAATGAGATTATTTACGCTTGTAATAATGCTATTCGTACTGTCCACATCGGTGAGTTGTGGAGAGAAGTCGAAGAAACCTTTTGCCAATATAACTATCGAACAAGCAAAGAAATTGAAGCTGGGCGACCCACTTCATGCAAATATCAAAATCAAGAAACGTGGTGGCAGCATCGAAAGCGTGAAAGTTTATCTAAATTCTGAGCTTGTCAAAGAGACTAAAGACGAAGAGTTTAGCATCAGCATCGATAAAATAACAGAACTGGGAACGAATGTTATGAGTGTCGATATTCTTAAGACCGACGGAAAAGAAAACAAGATAAGCCAATACCTAACAGTACTGTCAGACATCACGCCTAAACAATTAAAATATACCGTCAAGCGAGAGTTCGACCACAGACGAGAGTTCTACACGCAAGGGCTGGAATATTTCAAGGGCAACATTCTGGAAAGCACCGGCGAACACGGAGAGTCGGGCATATTCCTACTGGACAAAAACGCTACTAGTGTAATGAAAGAAGTGAGGCTGGACGATAAGTATTTTGGCGAAGGCGTAAGCGTACTTAACAATAAAATCTATCAACTCACATGGCAGTCTAAAAAGGGATTTGTTTACGATGCCGACAATTTCTCGCTCATAGATAGCTTCGCATTGCCGTCGAACGAAGGCTGGGGAATAACAAACGACGGCAGACACCTGATAATCAGCGACGGGACAAGCCGCATATTCTTCCTATCCCCCGATAATTTTAAAACTCAAAAGTCAATTTCTATTTACAACGACAAAGGGCAAGTGAAATATCTGAACGAACTGGAACTTGTTGGCAACAAGCTCTACGCCAATGTGTACACAACAAACACTATATTACAGATTGACATCAACACCGGACAAGTGCTTGCCTATCTTGACCTGAGCGAAGTGGCAAAACAAATGAAAGGAACGACCAAATACCCTCTGGACTACCTCAACGGGATAGCATGGAACAAGGAGAAAAACACCATGCTCCTCACAGGAAAACGCTGGCCTAAATATTTTGAAGTGGAACTAAGTGAGTAAATCTGCCGTCTTGCTAAGTATCAATTTCCTAAAAGATATTCGAGACTTGTCGTAAAAATCGCACATCGTTTTCAAAGAAATGTCGCAAATCGTTGATGCGGTATTTTAACATAGCTATGCGCTCTATCCCCATACCAAAGGCAAATCCGGTGTACTTCTTGGAGTCGATATCACAAGCATCCAGCACGTTGGGGTCAACCATCCCACAGCCCAAGACTTCCAACCAGCCAGTGTACTTACACACATTGCAGCCCTTGCCTCCACAAAGCGAACAACTGACATCCATCTCGGCAGACGGCTCGGTAAATGGAAAGTAGGACGGTCGTAATCTGATTTTCGTGTCTTCGCCAAAATACTCCTTTGCAAAATATAACAAGGTCTGTTTCAAATCGGCGAAAGAAACATTCTCGTCTACATACAATCCCTCAATCTGATGAAAAATGCAATGCGCACGTGCAGAAATAGCCTCGTTCCTAAACACCCGACCCGGAAATATTGCCCTAAACGGCGGATTGGCATCCTTCATTTCTCGCACCTGCACGCTGGAAGTGTGAGTACGCAACAATATATTCTCTTTCTGACTCACGAAGAATGTGTCCTGCATATCGCGTGCAGGATGCTCCTCCGGAAAGTTCAATGCCGTAAAAACATGCCAGTCATCCTCAATCTCCCTATCCTCGCTTATAACAAAACCTAAGCGACCAAAAATAGAGCAAATCTCCTTTTTTACCAATGCTAATGGGTGGCGACTGCCAAGCCGCTGTGGCTCACCCGGACGTGTTAAATCCTCGCCCTCTGAACCTGCCTCCCCTTTCTTGAAGCTCTGCCTCAGCTCATCCAACTCCCTCGTAACAAAGGCTTTAAGCTCGTTGAGCTGCTTGCCAATCTCTCGCTTCTGATCGTTGGGAACTGACTTGAAATCGTCGAAAAGCTCGCTAAGTAGCCCTTTCTTACTTAAATACTTAATTCGTAACTCCTCAAGCTCTTCGGCAGATTCGGCTACCCACGCCGACACTTGTGCCTTTATCTCTTCTATTTTTGACTGCATCTCTTACTTTCTTTTCCACAAAGGTAAGTAAATCTTACGAAATATGGAGATCCAAAGATTGTATAAAAACTTAAGTTCTACGCAAAGTTAAGCCGACATATCCTTAGTATTTTCCAAATAATTTACTAACTTTAGCGCGGATTATAAATAGTTTAAAACGTAAATACTTATGAACAAGAAGAATGTATGTTTCTTATATGTATTTGTAATTTTTGCCATAAGCTCATGTTCCTTAGGCGATAAAAAGCTCTTCAATGGAAAAAACCTTGACGCTTGGGAGGTGTTCGTCGGAAAACACGTGTATAACAAAGATGCAAATGCCAGTACGCTCAATATTTTCTCGATTGTTAAAGAGGACGGTGCCCCTGCAATAAGAATATCCGGAGAGGCTAACGCTTCCTTGTGTACAAAGGACAGTTATTCAGATTTTCATTTGCACTTAGAGTTTAAATATGGGGACAAGGTGTATGATAAGCGCAACAGTGGTTTGCTATACCACTCCTTTGGAGACTTTGGTGTAGGAATAGACACATGGAAGTCGTCCATCGAATTTCAGATGATGGAGGGAAACATGGGAGCCATGTACTGCATGGGAAATATTACTAGCTCGGTAAACTCTGTATCCACAGATGCCGAGACCTTTACATACGACCCGAATGGCGATGCAATAAAGTTTGGAGCAGGCTCAGATAATGGTAAGTATTGCAAAGCAATCTCAGGCTACGAGGAAACAAGCGGCGAATGGAACACTATTGATTTATATTGCCTTGACAATAAGGCTGTACACGTACTGAATGGCAAGGTTGTGTGTGTCCTTAGTAATATCAGTACGACAAACAAGGAGGATAACAGCTTACAACATGGTCAGATTCAGCTCCAAAGCGAAGGAGCTGAGCTTTTTATAAGAAAAATAAGTATAGAGGATATTGACGAAATAACAATCAATTATTGATGCCCAACAAATACGCTCAATTAAAGTAATTCTTTTTCCAAGAGTGCCAATCCTTCAGTGGCTTTCGCTTCAATTATCCGCAGCTTTGCTCTGCTCGATATGTTGGGAAAAGGGTCGATGAAGATAATATTGCAATCTGCCGGCGCATAATTAAGCAATCCTGCCGCTGGATATACGTTCATGGATGTTCCTACAATGACCAACAACTCTGCCTCTGCTACTACTTGCGCAGCTTCCGAAATCATCGGGACTGCCTCGCCAAACCAAACAATATTGGGACGCCAGATACCACCGTCAGGACTTTTAACTCCATATTCCATCGTGGTATATCCAATGTCTTGAACAATGCTATCGTTCCTATCGCTCTTTATCTTTGTAAGCTCGCCGTGTAAATGCAGAATATCGCTGCTGCCACCACGTTCGTGAAGATCGTCAACATTCTGTGTGATGACTGTTACTCGATGTTTTGACTCTAAGTTTCCTATTGCTATGTGTCCGGAGTTTGGCTTAACAGAAGCAAGCTGAGTCCTGCGCTCATTGTAGAAATTTGTTACCAACTGAGGGTCGGCGTACCAACCTTCGATGCTTGCAACTTGTTCAACATCGTAGTTTTCCCACAATCCATCGGAGTCTCTGAAGGTCTTTAATCCACTTTCCTGACTCATACCTGCTCCTGTTAAAAACACCAATCTCATCAATCCTATTTTATATCTCTAAGCTTTTTCTCCCAATCCCATGCCGACTGCAAAGCATCTGCCAAAGTGCTTTCTGCTTCCCAATTCAGCTCGGCTCGCACCTTTTGGGTATCAGCCCAAACAGCTTCGGTGTCACCGGAACGTCGTCCTACTATCCTGTAAGGAAGTTTTCTATCCGACACCTTTTCAAATGTTTTAATCACCTCTAACACTGTAGAGCCTTTGCCTGTACCTATGTTAAATACCTCTACGGGTTTTACATTGTGTTCTTTTATCAACCTATCCAAAGCTACTACATGTGCCTTTGCCAGATCGACTACATGAATATAATCCCTTATACACGTCCCGTCTTTAGTGTTATAGTCATTCCCAAAAACACTGAGCTCCTTGCGTACACCAGCCGCAGTCTGCGTCACAAAAGGCACTAAATTCTGAGGTGTCCCCAAAGGCAGCTCGCCAATGTTGGCAGATGGATGCGCTCCGATAGGATTGAAATACCTAAGCGAGATAGCTCGTAAATCCGGAAGAGCCCCAATGGTGTCGTTGATAATATCCTCGCATATTTGTTTCGTATTGCCATAGGGCGAGGTCGCCTTTTGTAATGGAGCATTTTCGGTAACAGGGAGTTTCTCAGGCTGCCCATAAACAGTACACGATGACGAAAATACCATCGACGGCACGTTGTATTTCTCCATTGCCATTAGAAGATTCAACAATGAGTTGATATTGTTGTCATAGTACTTCAATGGCTGCTCTACCGACTCGCCAACTGCTTTATGCGCGGCAAAATGGATAATACCTACAATATTATCATACTTCTCAAACAACTCAAAAACTTTTTTCCTGTCCACTAAATCAAACTCCTCAAAATCAGGACGTTTCCCTGTAATAGACTCTATTCCGTCTAAAGATTTTTTGTCTGAATTAGATAGGTTGTCTACAATTAGTGCATCAAAACCTGCATTTTGTAGCTCTACTGTCGTGTGAGACCCGATATATCCCGTCCCACCTGTTACTAATACTCTCATAAGATATTATATTTTTTATCTATTTATTTGTATCAAGTTTTGCGTTTTTTCTTCTTCGCTGCCGGAAATAGAATATTATTCAATATCAATCGGTATCCCGGAGAATTAGGATACAGACTCAAGTCGGTGTGCTTATCTCCAACAAAATGTGAATAATCCTCAGGATCGTGTCCTCCATAAAACGAGAAAAATCCTTTTCCTAAATCACCGTGAAGATAGCGAACTTCTCCCAAATCTTTGTTCTCCCCCATAATAATAATATTCTTTTTAACTAATGATGTTCTGAATGCCGTAGTCTGACCCATAAAGCCCTTGATGACGTGTTCGTGGTTCTGACAAAGCATCGTAGGTATCGGATCCCATTTTGCCGAGAACTCAAACAATGTGAAGTAGTCATTCTTCATCGTTACCTTCCTCGTATCGGTTACATCAATATCCGAAAACTCATATTTCATAGGGTCGAGAACTACCTGAAAGGCTGTGAATGCCAAGGTGTTATCATAGTCTAACTTTTTAACATCATCCGTATTTATAGGATCATGATCAAAAGGTGCTGCTATAATATCTAAACCTGTGGCAGCAAGACTGATATCATAGGTATCGGTGGCAGCACACATGGCAAACATGAAACCGCCGCCTTCAACGTATTTTTTAATGGTTTGCACAACCGCATTTTTCATCTCAGACACCTTAGCATAACCCAAACGCTTTGCCATCGACTCATTGGTAGACACCTCCTGCTGATACCATGGCATATTATTATAACTCCTGTAAAACTTCCCGTACTGACCCGTAAAATCCTCATGGTGAAGATGCAACCACTGATACTCAGATAGTTTACCAGTAAGGATATCCTCATCATACACAATGTCGTAAGGAATCTGTGCATAGGTCAGTACCAAGGTTACAGCATCGTCCCACGGCTGCTTGTTGGGGGGCGAATATACCGCAATCTTGGGTGCTTTAACCAAGGGTACTGCATCCTGATTGACGTTGGGACGTGCTACTTCTGCCAAAATCGCATTTGCCTTAGCGTCAGTTATAGCTTCGTAGGACACTCCTCGCAACTTACATTCCTGCTCTGACGCAGAACTATAATCCAGCAAAAAAGTCCCACCCCGATAATTTAACAACCACTTAATCTCGCCTCCCTTATCAATTGCCCAATAGGCAAGACCATAAGCCTTAAGGTGGTCGCGTTGCTCACTATCCATAGGAATCAACAAGTGTCCTGCTCTGACACTCGTACTAACAAGCAGGAGCATGACCACTACACTTATTCTACTAGTTATCAATCGGGTCATAAATATTCTTTTCTAAAAGTCATCTCCCGACAAACCATCCATCGGGTCATATCTGTTATTGTATATATCTCTGTCGCCATCTGCACCCACAGGTATATGCTCTGCTAGGTCGCTATTCATGCTAGACTGTACGGTTTGCGGTGCTGACGAGGTTAAGAAATCAGGCAGAGTGCTATCGAAGTCCTGAAACCTCGCCAAATTCTTGATAAATTGGAGATTTACAGTGCCAATTGCTCCATTCCTATGCTTTGCCAATATTATCTCGGCAACATTCTTCAAGCTATTGCCGTTTTCGTCCTCATGTATCCCATAATATTCCGGACGATGGATAAACGAAACAATATCCGCGTCCTGCTCAATGGCTCCAGACTCCCGTAGGTCTGACAACTGCGGCTTCTTCCCTTCCCTACTCTCAACGGAACGATTGAGCTGTGAAAGTGCCAAAATTGGAACATTATGTTCCTTGGCTATCGCCTTCAAGGAACGAGAAATTGTACTAACCTCTTGTTCCCTGCTGCCAACCTTCACTCCCGCAGTCATAAGCTGCAAATAATCGATTATCACTACATCTAAACCGTGCTGCTGCTTTAGCCTGCGGCATTTAGCCCTAAAGTCAAATACCGACAGGGCAGGAGTGTCGTCTATATAGAGCTTTGCATCCTGCAGAACCCTTATCTTTTCATGCAATATATCCCACTCCTCCTTGCTCAACTTGCCTGTTTTTATCTTTTCTGACCCTAAGCCCGTCTCGGAAGCTATAAGCCTATTGACCAACTGAAGAGACGACATCTCCAAAGAAAAAAAACCAACTCGCAGCTTATGCTCAACAACCATATTTCTTGCCATTGACAATACAAAGGCTGTTTTACCCATAGACGGACGTGCCGCTACTATGATTAAATCCGTAGGCTGCCAACCCGAAGTAATCTTATCAAGAGCTGCAAAACCCGACGGCGCACCACTCATCCCATCCGGCTTTTGTGAGTTTGCTTCTATCTGTGCTGCCGCTTCTTCGAGTACTTGAGAAATAGTTAAGACCTCTCCTTTCATCCTATCTTCTGCTACTTCCAACAGCGAACTCTCTGAAAAGTTTATCAAATCTTCAATATCCTCACTATCGTCATAAGCCTTCTCCAAAATCTCTCGGGAAACTCTGATAAGCTCTCTCTGAATATATTTTTGTGCAATAATACGAGCATGAAACTCTATATGGGCTGCCGAGGCAACAAGACTTGTCAACTTGGTTATGTAAGAGGCTCCTCCTATCTCGTCTATCAAACCCTTATCTTTTAACTCTTGCGTAACCACCAGCAAATCTATGGGCTGATTGCGCCCTGACAAGGAAACTATAGTCTCAAATATCTTACGGTGCTCATCTTTATAAAAACTGTCTGCCTTAATAATTCCCCCAACTGACGAATAGGCATCTCGCTCCAACATCAATGCTCCTAAAACTGCCTGCTCTACATCTATGGCCTGAGGAGGAATTTTCCCTATTTGTGCATTTAGCTGATCGACTGTTGCGTTTGACTTCTTATTATTGTTTTTCCACCCTTCTGCCATTTTATATCATATTTTATCCCCAAAATTACCATAATAGATTGGAAAAATGCACCAGAAATCGATTAGCTTATTAACAATCCTGCATTTAATTCCCACTTTCTATTAACATCGTTAGCAAATCCGTGAGCGACAAGCCCATACACTCCAACTGCTGAGGAACTAGACTTGTTGCCGTCATTCCTGGAGTTACATTTACTTCAAGAAAATAAAGCTGCGAATCTCTCAACATAAAATCAACTCTGACTATTCCCTTGCAATGACAAAGCCTATAAACCTCTGCTACAATCCTCTTACATTCTTGCTCTATCTTATCATCTAAAAGCGCAGGTGTTATCTCTTGTATCCCCTTATTGTTATACTTGGCATCGTAATCAAAAAGTCCATTCTCGGCAACTATCTCTGTTATAGGCAAAACCGTACTAAGCCCATTCACAGACACCATCCCACATGTTAATTCGCGTCCGCCGATAAACTCTTCAACAAGCACCTCGTTGCAATATTTAAACGCATTATCAACAGCATCCTTAAAATCTGCCTTGCGGTCAACTTTTGACAATCCAAAACTAGAACCTCCCAAGTTGGGCTTAACGATGAGCGGAAAGGTGAAATCTGACAACAAGACCGTAGCATCGAAATCCTCGCCCTCCAAAATTCTCTTGGCATTAGGAACAACAACACCTTGACTTTTTAAATACTGCGAGCAATAATACTTATTGTAGGTCAATGCAGTTGATGTTACTCCTCCCGTGTTGGACGGTATACCAAACCATTCCAGCACTCCTTGGATTACTCCATCCTCACCATACTGTCCATGCACAGTGTTAAATACATAGTCGAAACCTACTTTCTTGCCATGTAACTCAAAAGTAAAATCATTGGTATGCAATTCAACAGAACAATATTCATTTAAATACAACATCCAATCTGTTCCCTTAAGTTCAAGAAACCAAACATTATACTTGTTCTTGTCTATTGCATCGTAAATAGTCTTTGCACTCTTGTTTGAGATTGCACTCTCGGCCGATGGTCCTCCATATAGGACTCCAATATTCTTTTTCATCTGTTTATATTTTATTTTTTAATTGTCAGATGTATCTCGCCAATATAATCATACTTCTGTGTGAGACTTGTCTCATGGCTCGTTTCATGTTTTTATTTTTCATGTTATAGACTGTATGCTTTTGCTGTTTTTAATCATCCTCCTATGTGAGAACCTGTTCTCAGTAATCAGGGCATACCACTAAATTAATAATCTGACCTACCGGCAATATATGTTCTCCATTTAGATAATACCACCAACATATCATCGGGAAGCTCCGTATCGAAAAACATCTCCGCCCCCGAAGACGGATGAACAAAGCCCAATGACTTGGCATGCAATGCTTGACGTGGCAACTCCTTAAAACAATTCGTAATAAACTGCTTATACTTCGAATACGTCGTTCCTCGCAATATCTTATCTCCACCATACACCACATCGTTAAATATAGGATGACCGAGATGTTTCATATGAACCCGTATCTGATGGGTTCTCCCTGTTTCCAAAACACATTCTACCATTGTCGTATAAGCAAAACGCTCTAGTACCTTATAGTGTGTAACTGCATGTTTGCCATGTTCGCCCTCTTCATAAACCATATAAACCTGCCGATTGTTGACGGATCTGCCTATATGACCCTCTACTAGACCAGTATCCTCTTCAAAGTCGCCCCAAACAAGGGCTTGATAAGTCCTATTTGTAGTTTTATTGAAAAACTGCTTAGACAAATGAAACTTTGCTTCCTCGTTTTTTGCTATCACCAGCAAGCCAGAAGTATCCTTGTCTATACGGTGGACTAAGCCGGGACGCATATCCTCGCCATTAAACATCGGCAAGTCTGAATATCGGTGTGCCAAAGCATGAATAAGAGTACCCGTGTAATTGCCATGACCAGGGTGCACTACCATGCCCGGGGCCTTATTGATAACCAAAACATCCTCGTCCTCATAAACTACATTAAGAGCTATGTCCTCAGGTATTATCTCCAACTCTCGTTTGGGATAGTCCATCATTACAGAAACAACGTCACCTGGTTTAATCTTATAGTTAGATTTTACCGACACTCCTCCGACCCTCACAAGACCTGCATTGCTCGCAAGCTGAATTCGGTGTCGTGATACTCCAGTGAGCCGATCAACCAAAAACTTGTCAACCCTCAGTGGATTCTGACCAGGATCAGCAACGAAACTATAATGCTCGAATAGCCCTTCTTCCTCAATATTATGACCACTATTCAACAATTCCCAATACCTCCTGATGTTCTATGTTTCTTAACGAATCTACTGACAGAGTATCTACAACTATCAACGAGCTGTCTACTGTAAGATATAAATCTACAAAGGCTCCCTGCTCTACTCGCCCCTTTGGTGTGTATTTCCAAATACGCGCATTTGCGGTGTCCAACGAACCCACCACGCTAATGTCGTAAATCGTTGCTCCTCGGTTAAGTACAGCTCCGTTCAATGCTGTAATTGCTTCATCTAAAGAAACACCAATAAGATTCGGAATTTCTATCATGGTTCCAGCTCCTCCCGAACCAACATAAAGATCTATTCGCGACCCTAATGACAAGGAATCGCCTCTCCTCAACTCCCTAATGCCAACCTTTTGATTCAAGACTAATTCCTTGTAGGGAGAAGGCACATAAACTACCTCCCCAACAAAAAAACCAGCTCCAGAAATAGATGCTTCTGCTTGGCGCAAGGATAAATCCGTGACAATAGGAACAGCTTTCTTTACAGGTGCATCCATATTTACTGTTAAATAAATTTTTCGCCCTTTCTTAACCCTTGCATTAGGCTCGGGAATCTGACGAAGGATCTGCCCTGCTTTATATTCCTCATTATACGAGGAGTCTGAAAGTACCAGCTTTATATCTTTGCATATCGTATCGCTAGACATACACTCGTCGATGGTGCGCCCAAGCAAATTCGGAACTAAAATAGACTCTCCATGACGTGTGTAAACATTTAAATACTGCATGACCAGATAGAGCAGAACAATGCTCAACACTCCGGCTATAGCCAGATTTATCAAAAACACCTTACTAAATATAAACCTGAGACCTTTCATTATATTCTATAATTAAACCACAAAGTAACACAAAAGTTTGAAAAGTTCAAAAACTATAATGACTCCTTTGCGTCTTCAAGCATTCTCTTTATCTTGTTCAATATTATTAAAACTTCTTGTTTCTTGCCATATTCCGTCATCTCATCGCCCGACTGTAACGCCGTGTTAACCCCTTTTAGCGACATGCCTTTAGTGTTTACCAGATAATATATCTGCTTCAACATCTCCATATTCTGTGGTGTGAAAAAACGTGTACCCTTCCCGTTTTTGTAAGGCTTTAGCATCGGTATCTCTTTCTCCCAATGACGAATGGCAGTAACGTTCATTTCAAACATCTCTGCCACTTCTCCTATTGAATAATGATGCCTTGCGGAATCTATTTCTATTTTCGACAAATCAACCATGTGGCTGCATACTTGCTTTCTCTTCTTCTGCAACCCTATTAACCAGTTGCATATACTGATCTTGATCTAAATCCTTGAAGAAATAAAAAGTCGGATCTACAGGATGGTCGTTTACCCTCACCTCGTAGTGCAAATGCGAACCTACCGAAGTCCCAGTATTACCAACACCCCCGATAAGCTCCCCTCTCTTTATGCGCTGACCAACTTTAACACCTATTGTGTGAAGATGGGCATATCTCGTTTTATAACCAAAACCATGATCTATCACGATATTGTTACCATACCCCCCTTTATTATAGTTAGCTACTACCACTACTCCTCCTCCAGTAGCATAAACAGGAGTACCCGTCCTAGCCGACAAATCAATACCCGTATGCATTTTCATTGTTTTATATACCGGATGGCGCCTATATCCATATCCAGATGCAAAATTCCTGACATCATTAATTGCCAAAGGCTGAATCATAGGCATAGATTCCATTTTCTTCTGCTTGAGTAGTGCCAACTTCAAGAGCTCATCATATGACTTTTCTTGCACGTTGGCTTTGCTGTTTAAGTTGTCAACTCGCTTCATTAAATCTACCAACAAATCCGAATTTGAATAATCATTGAGATACTCATACTTGTTCACACCTCCCGAACCACTCTCTCGCATAGACTCCGAAACTGGAGAAATATCGAGGAAAGTTCTATAAACATTATCATCCAACTCTTGCAAATCCGAATACTGCTTCTCCAACTCTTGAACCTTTGAATATATCTTGTCTAATTCCTTATTTGTTCTTTTCTGCTCTAGCTCCAAACCCGAGTTGGGAGTATAGATGTCTGTCAAATCCAAAACATACATAACAACTACCGCCAACACAATAATTCCTGCTGCTGACAATATAACCCGAAGCATCCTTTTTTTCTTACTCACCCTCACCTTTTCATACTCCAAGGTCTCCGGATTAAATATGTAGTTTCCTCTTGACATATCAATTTTTAATTATACTTTTGTACCTCATTTGATAGCATAGCACAAATATCGGTACTACAATAATGATGCAAATATATGTCTTTTGAACAAATGACAAAAGAAATTGTTGAAAAAAATGGAATCAAAAGCAATTAGAGACACCTTTTTTGATTTTTTAAGAACGAAAAATCACCAGATTGTCAATTCAGCACCAATGGTTCTGAAAAATGACCCTACCCTAATGTTTACCAATGCTGGCATGAACCAGTTTAAGGATATTTTCCTAGGTAACGAACAAATTAAGTATAAAAGAGTTGCCGATTCGCAAAAATGCCTAAGAGTGTCGGGTAAACATAATGACCTTGAGGAAGTTGGATTAGACACCTATCATCATACAATGTTCGAGATGCTAGGCAACTGGTCGTTTGGCGACTACTTTAAAAATGAGGCTATTAGCTTCGCGTGGGAGTTCATTGTTAATATAATGAAAGTCGACTCTGAAAGGCTATATGCAACTATATTTGAGGGAGATACAAAGGACAATGTACCCAAAGATGAAGAGGCTCAAAAATATTGGGAAAAATTCCTCCCTAAACAACGAGTTCTCACCGGAAATAAAAAAGATAATTTTTGGGAGATGGGCGAAACTGGTCCTTGCGGTCCGTGCTCGGAATTACATATAGATCTGAGAGACGAAGCAGAACGAAAAAAGATTGATGGGGCAACTCTTGTCAATAAAGACCACCCCCTCGTAATCGAAATATGGAATCTGGTATTCATACAATTCAACAGAAAAGCAGACGGCTCACTAGTGGAACTACCTGCAAAACACGTTGATACAGGCATGGGCTTTGAAAGGCTATGCATGGTCGTACAGGGTAAAAAATCAAATTACGACACCGACCTATTCCAAGGTATAATCGGAAAAATATCACAGCTATGTAATATAAAATATGGAGAGAGTGAAAAAACTGACATTGCAATGCGTGTAATTGCCGACCACTTGCGAGCCGTAGCATTTGCAATCGCCGACGGTCAGCTCCCCTCCAACAACAAGGCGGGATACGTTATACGAAGAATATTAAGAAGAGCAGTGAGATACGGCTACACATTCCTCGACTTTAAAGAAGCCTTTATACATAAATTAATTGAGGAATTAGTCAAATCTTTAGGATACCACTTCACCGAACTAAAGTCGCAACAAAACCTTATTGAACAAGTTATAAAAGAAGAAGAAGAATCCTTTTTGAGAACCCTGTCAAAAGGCATAAACCTCATCAACGAGCTTATTGATAATAGTAAATCTAAGGTTATCAGTGGAGAAGATGCTTTTACCTTATACGACACTTTCGGGTTTCCGTTCGACCTTACTCAACTGATTGCAAAAGAAAACGGATTTAGTGTGGACGAAAATGTCTTTAACACCGAACTGCAAAAACAAAAAGAACGCTCAAAATCTAGCGCCTCACAAGAAACAAGCGACTGGACAGAACTAAAGCAGACAAGCGATATAGAATTTATCGGATATGACAACACCTGCTTTGACTCCAACATTGTGAAATACAGGAAAGTCTCACAAAAAGGAAAAGACCTATACCATATAGTATTAGATAAAACTCCATTCTACGCAGAATCGGGAGGACAAGTTGGCGACACTGGCTACATCGAAGCTGAGGGTAAAAAAATCAGCATCATCGACACCCAAAAAGAAAATAATCTTATAATTCACATAACAAAGGAACTGCCAAAAAATACAAATACGACTTTCAAGGCGGTGGTAAACACCGAGCGCAGACTGCTTATTGCCCGCAACCACACGGCTACTCACCTACTCGACCACGCCCTGATAGAAGTGCTAGGCAAACATGTGGAACAAAAAGGCTCTTATGTAAATGACAAACACGTCAGATTCGATTTCTCTCATTTCCATAAACTTACTGACGACGAAATTCAGAAAATTGAACAAAACATAAATGAGCAAATCAGAAATAACTCGGCACGGCAGGAGTTTCGCAACATGAGCTTCGAGGAGGCACAGAAAATGGGTGCTATCGCTCTGTTTGGTGAGAAATATGGAGAGTCAGTGAGAGTAATTCAGTATGGCGACTCTATTGAACTATGCGGTGGCACTCACGCCGACAGCACCGGAGAAATAGGCTTTGTGAAAATAATATCCGAATCGTCAATTTCCGCAGGTGTGCGCCGTGTGGAAATGGTAAGCGGAGCAAAGGCAGAAGAATATTGCCAAACTTTCCAAAACGAAATAAGAGAACTCAAAACTATAATCAAGTCCAACAACCTACCAAAGAGTATTGAAGACATGCAAAAAGAACTGCATACCTTAAAGTCTAAAATCGAGTCTTTTGAACAAAAAGAGGCATCGAATGCGAAAAAGACCTTAGCAGAAAGTGCTAAAGATTTGGGAGGTATAAAACTAATAAGTAAACATCTGACAAAAGACTCTATGACGGGGCAGCAACTTAAAGATATTTGCTTCCAACTAAAATCGGAAGTTGAGGACTCGGCGATAGTGTTGGGAATATCAAACGACGGCAAACCGACATTGTACATTGCCTTCCACGACAATCTTGTGAAAGACAAAAAACTACACGCAGGGAACATCGTGAGAGATGCCGCTAAGGAAATAAACGGCGGCGGTGGCGGTCAGCCATTCTTTGCATCAGCAGGAGGAAAAAATCCCGACGGCATAGACAAAGCAATAGATAAGGCAATAGAATTAATACAAAAAGTTTAGAGTTTAGACCTAAACAGATTGCCACGCTAACGCTAGCAATGACGACAAATATGGACATAATGTAAGGGCAAAACTTTTCTGCCTGGCTGTTAGTCCGACATCCAGAAATCTAAGAATCTGAAATATAAACACATGAACAAAGTTGTCGTAGGAATATCGGGAGGTGTAGACTCGTCGGTGGCAGCAATACTCCTAAAGGAGCAAGGCTACGATGTTGAGGGGCTTTTCATGATTAACTGGAAAGATAACAACGAAGGTGTTCTTACTAGCAGATGCACTTGGGAGGATGACCTCGACATTGCCAACATTGTTGCCAAACAGCTTGATATTAAACTACATGTGGTGGATTTCTCCGAAGAGTATAAAAAGCGAGTGGTCGATTATCTGTTTGCCGAGTATGAAGCAGGACGCACACCAAATCCCGACATACTCTGCAACCGAGAAGTAAAATTCGACGTGCTATACGAGAAAGCAAAGGAGCTTGGTGCAGACTTTGTAGCAACAGGACACTATTGCAGAAAAACAAGCAAAACCATCGATGGCAAAACCTACCATCAACTATTGGCAGGAGAAGACAAAAACAAAGACCAAAGCTACTTCTTATGCCAATTAAGTCAGCTTCAACTCTCGCAAGCCCTATTTCCAATCGGACATCTCACAAAACCCGAAGTGAGGGAACTTGCTGCAAAGCACGGGCTTTCGACCGCTCAACGAAAAGATAGTCAGGGAATTTGCTTTATCGGAAAAGTCGACCTGCCTACTTTTCTGCAACAAAAACTCAGCACAAACAAGGGAAATGTTATAGAAATACCGGCTGACTTTGCAGAGAAAAAACAGCTCGGAGAATTTTGTGAAGAGAATATTAAAAAGTTCTGTTCTGCATTTCCATACAAGCCTTGGAATGGCAAAATAATCGGCGAACATAATGGCGCACACTTCTACACCATCGGACAACGCAAAGGGCTGAACATCGGCGGACACAAAGCACCATTATTCATAATTGCCACCGATGCTAAAAGAAATATTATATACGTCGGAGAAGGAGAAAACCACAAAGGGCTGTATCGTCAAGGTCTGTTTATTCATAAGGAAAACGTACATCTAGTCAGACCCGACCATACAATAAAGATTGACGGCAATAGAAAATACTTGGCGAGAGTCCGCTACCGGCAAGCTCTCGAAGCTGTAAGGATATTCTCAAAAGAAGACGGATACTACCTCGTGTTCGACAGACCACAACGAGGCATCGCCTCCGGACAATTTGCTGCTTGGTATGATGGTGACGAGCTAATCGGCTCGGGGGTAATAGACTAGAGCCCGTCTATAAAGTCCAATATCTATTATGTTATCCACCTTTTGAAGTTTCTCCAATTCAGTTTTACTCCCCTTGAAAGTATGGTTGCCCTATACACCCTAGAAGTGAAATACTGAATGGCAAGACATGTTACTATAAGTATGGACAGACTTATCAGTATCTCATATATCGGAGTATCAAAAGCCATACGGCTCATCATACACATGGGCGAGGTAAGCGGAAAATAAGAAACAAAGGTGGCAACAGCTCCGTCAGGGTTCATCATCACAACTTGCAACATCATCATCGACAGTATCATAGGCGACATGACAACAAGATTGTACTGCCCCATCTGCTCCGGACTGTCAGAGATTGCCCCTATCATCGCATAAAGAGAGCTAAACATCAGAAAACCAAATATTAAAAACAAAAAACCAAAACCCAATATCTTAAACCAATTAATACTCAAAAATTGATTTATCATCTTGGAAATGTCATCTGCGGGAGTACTTGCCTTCGCAGTCATATCCGCTCCTGCCATCCCGCCATCTGTAATATGCTGACCAAGCTGCTCCGTAGGATTTTGAAAATCAGTATTTACTCCCATTGTAGGCAAAATAGTTGCACTGCCAACAGTCATAAATAGTACGCCTATCGTTGCCCAAACCGCTATCTGCGTCAATCCTACCAAACTCACTCCCACAATCTTGCCCATCAGCAACTGAAAAGGACGAACCGATGCCAAGATAAGCTCAACAATTTTATTGCTCTTCTCCTCTAAAACCGACTGCCCCACCATGCTGCCATACATCTGAACAAGCATAAACATAAATATCCCCAACAAGTAACCCAAAAATGAAAGTGCCTCAGCAAAACTATCTGCCTTAGTATCACCACTTTCCGTAACCTTGACGTTGTTGGACTTTATTTTTACCTGAGTAGCATAAAATTCTGCCATCAAACTCTCATCACCAACACGTTCAGCCAAACGTTGCTCCTTGTTATTGGAAACCAAATCTCCTATTGCTGACTCTATCCTGCTGACAACTGACATATTGGGATTCTTGGAATAGACTACAGATATGGATTTTCTGTCTTCTACATCAGCAGGTATCTGAACCAACACAGAATAAGCCCCTACATTTTGCTTCAATGCTTCTACTGCCTTGCTGTACTCCGACTCCTCCATAAAAACGTACTTCGTACTTTCACTGCTCTTCAGCACCGTTTCTATACCGCCGTATTGATCGTTCACACCCACAGAAACATCCTCGTTGTCGTTTATCGTCATCAACAGAAATACAACACCAATAATTATCAGCGGAAAAAGAGGTACTAATATCGTCGATATAATAAAATTTCTACTCTTTATCCTCGACAAATACTCTCTCTGTATGACTATTCCAAGCTTATTCATCAGTATTGTTTGTTGTGTTAATACTCCGTTCGCCTACAATCTTCATAAATATCTCATGCATAGACGGCAACACTTCTTCAAAAGATTGCAAATCGCCCACACCATTGTTCACAAACGCCAAAAAGGACATCTTGTCAATCTCTTCAGTAGCAGTGAGCATTATGCTATAATGCCTATCTCGACATCGTGCCTCCAATACATTTATCCCCTCAGGAAAAACAAAATTGTCAAAAGATGAGAAACTATCCGAACATTTGCCACGAAGAGTGTACTTACCTTCCTTAAACTGCTCCTTCACCGCTGCTATACTGCCATCTAGGACTTTCTTGGAATTGTTGATAAGCACTACCTCGTCGCATACTTCCTCGACAGATGCCATGTTGTGGGTGGAAAATATTATAGTAGCGCCCTCGTTGCGCATACGCAGTATCTCACTTTTTAGCAACTCTACATTAATAGGATCAAAACCGCTAAACGGCTCGTCAAAAATCAGCAACTCTGGTTTATGGATAATAGTCGAAATAAACTGCACCTTCTGCTGCATTCCCTTCGACAACTCTTTCAGCTTCTTGTTGCGCCAATCATTCAATCCAAACTTGTCAAACCAAAAATCAATACCTTGTTTTGCCTCTGCGCTAGTCAGGTCTTTCAGCCGAGCTAAATACATCAACTGATCAATAACTTTCATCTTCTGATAAAGTCCGCGCTCCTCTGGCAGATAACCAATCTTGCGAGTCGTATCAAAATCCATCGCCTCTCCGTCCAACAATATATCGCCCGCATCGGCATACAATATTTTGTTTATAATGCGGATTAATGTTGACTTCCCTGCTCCATTTGGTCCTAACAAGCCCAACACACGCCCCCTCTCCAAAGACAGGCTGACATCGTCTAATGCTTTGTGATTAATGTAGGTCTTGCTTACATTTTTGACTTCTAAGTATGACATTTATTTTTTGCCCTTGATATATTTAATTAGATTGTAGACCTCAGAATGCGTATTAAATTTCTACCACTACTTGTGCACATTTTACAAAGGTAGGAAATTATTTTGATACCGCTGCTACTACTGATGCGCTCACTATTACAGAAACAAGGATCGGGATAAAATCATCCCCTAGAAATGAATCATACTCCATTTCAACATTCTTATCAAAACGTCCCATGCACACTTGCAATACACTTGTCGTCAGCTTATCACAATCTTCAGCTGTAGCGACAACACGGTAATGATTGATAAGATCATCATACTTGTATTCGACCTTTAGGATTTTATGTCCTCCTACATAATACGTCCAGCCATTTTCTTTTTAGATATTTGAATTTTCTTCTAAACCCTAAACGATTAAACTTTAAACAAGGCTGCTCGCTTATAGCCTAAAGCCAACGGCGTACAGCATTTTAAACCTTATGCGTTTGCCCTATTCTCGTATGTAAAGACTTGTTCTCATGGCTCGTTTCATAATACTAAATTTTAATTGATCGTACTCTATTAGATAGGCTTTTCCGAATCTGCCTAAAGCTTCAGTTACAATTGTAATAATATCCAAATTTTAACCGTTAAAAAACACGAAAAATTAATATCATAATCTCTTTTCAGTGCAAGGAATATAATTTTATCGACTTTACGAATCCAAATATTCAAAAAATCACATAAAGAAAAGAACTCTAATATTTCAGAATCTCCGCATTTAAATAAATGCGCCAAATGACACGCATATTAACACCACCTGTTAATAACTTGTTTGTTGTTGTTGACATCTTTAAGATACCTTTGTGTTTGATGCAAAGAAATAAAGAGATAAACCATACGTTGATAAAATAAAAAGAATAGAATATGTTGTTGTTACTACAAAGTGCAGTAGACACTACTGCAAACGCCTCAGCAGGAGAGGGTACAGGAGCCATCTCGCTAAAGTTTATTGACCTTGCCATGAAAGGCGGGTGGATTATGATTCCAATTTTAGTACTATCGGTCGTGGCAGTGTTTATCTTCCTTGACAGATATAGGGCTATCAAGAAAGCAAACAAGCTCGACCGAGTGATGATGAACAGTGTGAAGCTATACATCAGCGAGGGCAGAATTAACGAGGCTCTGGAACTGTGCAAACAAAGCAATCTACCTGTGGCAAGAATGCTAGAAAAAGGTATCACTCGAATTGGAAGACCCACGAGCGACGTTATGGCAGCAATCGATAACATCGGCAGTTTGGAAATTGCAAAACTTGAAAAGGGACTTCCCGTGCTTGCAAGTGTTGCCGGCGGTGCGCCGATGATAGGCTTTCTTGGCACTGTTATGGGAATGATACGTGCATTCTACGACATGGCTCAGGCGGGTAATAACATTGATGTTCAGCTCTTGTCGTCGGGTATATACCAAGCAATGGTTACTACCGTTGCAGGGCTTATAGTAGGTATTATAGCATACTTCGCATACAACATACTAGTTGCTGATATTGAGAAAGTTATTTTCAAAATGGAGGCTGTAACTTCCGATTTTATGGATTTACTGAACGACCCTAGCTCAAAGTAAGATTATGCCGATAAAAAGAAGAAATAAAGTAGACGCTAGTTTCAGTATGTCGTCAATGACTGATGTAGTGTTTTTGCTACTCATATTTTTTATGGTAACATCGACACTTGTTGCTCCAAATGCCATAAAACTGCTATTGCCGCAAAGCAATAATCAGACTGCCGCAAAGCCCATAACTACAATATCAATCACTGCCGACTTGAAGTACTACGTCAATAAAGGTGGAAAACCGCAGAGAGTGATGTTCGACGATATAGAAAGCACCTTGCAGGAATCTGTCGCAGGCGAAGAAGAGCCTTGCGTGTCGCTACATGCAGAGAAATCTGTGCCTGTTGAGGAGGTCGTGAAAATTATGAATATTGCCCGACGCAATAAATATAAACTCATTTTGGCTACTAGCCCGGAAAAGTGAGGTTGAGGTTGAGGTTGAGGTTGAGAAAATAAAATATATAAATGGACGCTTTTTCAAAGGAACATAGAGGAGCAACATGGGGAACGATTTTATTCCACATAGGCTTGTTGTGCCTTTTAGTGTTGTTCGGCTTCATCACTCCACTACCCCTACCAGAAGAGGAAGGTATAGAGGTGAATTTTGGAAATTCTAATACCGGCTCGGGCAAACGTGAGCCACAAGCTTCGAGAATTGTCAACCAAGCTGTTCCCGAACCTTCCGAGCCTGAGCCTACTCAAAGCACCCCAACTCCTGCCCCATCTACTCCACCACCAAGCTCTCAACCCACACCTGCCGACAGCAAGCCAACAAACGACAAGGGCACAGAGAATCTGATGACTCAAGATTACGAGGAGTCTGTCGCCATCGCCCAAAAGAAAAAGGAAGAAGAGAAAAAACGCAAGGAAAAAGAGACTGAACAAAAACGCATTGCTGAGGAGAAAAGAAAAAAAGAAGAACAAGACAAGATTGCAGAACAACAACGTCAGCAAGAGCTGGCAGACAAAAAAGCTCGCGAAGAACAAGAGAGAATAAAAAAGGAAGCCGAAGAACGTAAACGCAAAGCCGAAGAGGAGCGCAAACGTAAGGAAGCCGAAGAAAAACGTAAACGTGAAGAACAGCAAAGACAGCTAGCAGAAATAAATAGCCGTGCTGCCAATGCTTTCAGCAATGATGCCAATACTTCTGGTGGTGGCTCATCCTCATCAGGTTCGACATCGCAAGGAGTTACAAGCGGCAATGGAAATCAGGGAGTAGCAACGGGAACGCCAAATTCTAACAACTACGGACAAGGCGGCGGACAAGGAAACGGCATTTCATACAGCTTAGGTAACAGAAAAGGCAAAGCTCTGCCCAAACCTGATTATCCCGGAAAGGAGGAAGGCAAAGTTGTCGTAGAAGTATTGGTAGACAGAAACGGAAACGTAAGTTCTGCCACAGCAGGAATGCAAGGCTCTACAATACTAAACAGCCAACTGCTCAATGCTGCAAAGAAAGCTGCCTTGAACTCTAAGTTTACTGCCGACGAAAACGCCCCTACCCATCAAAAAGGATCGATAACTTATGTATTCAAACTGGAATAAAGAAAATCTATAATCGACATTCTTGTCAATTTTTAAAAATTATCACTATCTTGCCCCGACTAATTATTTAATAATGACAATATGAGTGAGCTAATAGATAATTCAAGACATAGAAAAGAACAACTGAAAGAGCTGATATTAAAACTCCATGAAGGTTCATCCCCCGACGAAGTGCGCAGAGAACTGGAAGCTAGTCTGCAAAATATCCCTTACGGCGAGGTGGTAGAGGTGGAACAAGAACTTATTGCCGAAGGACTACCCGAAACAGAGATACTCAGACTGTGCGATATTCACGGTGCTGTACTCGACGGACACGTTGACACTAGCGGCGCAAAAGATATCCCCGAAGGACACCCTATCGACGTTTTTACAAAAGAAAATGCAGAACTAAACAGAGTGGCAGGACAAGCAATCGCTCTGCTGAGAGACATCGTAAACGAAAGCGACGAGGAGTTTGCCAAAAGCAGATATACCCTACAAGCAAGGTTTAACGAACTGATGGATGTGGACAAACACTACCTGCGTAAAGAATATCTGCTGTTTCCTCACCTCGAAAGACATGATATCACCGGACCGCCAAAAGTGATGTGGGGGAAACACGACGAAATAAGAGAACAACTGAAAGCCTGTATCGAGGTGCTGGAGACTCCCGAGTTATGCAAAAGTGATATTGCCGACTCGCTAAATATCCTATTCATGCCTACTATTCAGACGCTTACAGACATGACAAAAAAGGAAGAAGAAATACTATTCCCTATGGCTATGGATGTTCTCACAACTGAAGAATGGTGGGAAATACACAAACAAACCCTAGAGTTTGGATTTACTCTCTACGACCCCAAAGTGGACTGGAGACCCGAAGGCATCGAAGATGTTGACGAAGTCTCGGCAGTAAATACCGACGGGAACATACAGCTCCCCTCAGGTAGCTTCTCGGCAAAACAGATAATGGCAATACTAAACACGCTACCCGTAGATATGACCTTTGTGGACGATAACGACAAAGTAAAATATTTCACACAAGGTAAAGAACGAATTTTTACACGAAACCGCTCTATTATCAATAGGGATGTACGGCTGTGCCACCCACCAGGAAGCACGCACATTGTAGAGAAAATTCTTGACGACTTCAAGGCTGGTAGAGCTTCGCATGCTCCTTTCTGGATACAAATGAGAGGTAAATTTATAAAAATCGAATATTTTGCCTTGCGGGACGAAAACGGAAAATATCTCGGCACTCTCGAAGTGTCGCAAGACCTTACCGAGAACAGAGCACTAGAGGGTGAAAGACGTATCCTTTCGTATACTGATGAAACTTCCAAGCAGTAGGCTTTAAACTATATGCAATAAGCCTAACTACACACAGGAGGATGATTATAAAAGATAGATATTAGTAGTTAAGATATTAGATAAACAGCTAATGATAATGTGATGATGAAAAATACAAATATCTGAAAATCCAATAACTATATAAACACCAAAAGATTAGAAAATGAATAAAGACGAATTAATTATAGGCCCCAGAACCAAGATTGCAGAACTATTAACGGCATATCCTCAACTTGAGGATGTTCTGATAAGCATTGCACCTCAGTTTAAAAAGCTGAAAAACCCAGTGATACGAAAAACCGTAGCAAAAGTTACAAGCCTTGCACAAGCAGCATCTGTCGGCGGAGTAAAGGTCGAGGAACTAATAAACCGACTACGCAGTGAGGTCGGACAGTCCAATACAGAACTAATCGACACATACTCAGAAACATACAATACAAAAAAACCGGAATGGTTTAAGGAAGAGAAAATTGTCAATGCTCTCAATCTAAGTGACAGACTTAATGCAGGCGAACATCCAGTACACGAGGTGCTAAGCTCAATAAAGGCACTTAAAGCAGACGAGATTTTTGCTGCACGAGCGCCCTTTGTTCCGGCTCCTTTATTGGACAAGACTGTCGGACTGGATTTTGAACACTGGATAACAAGCGTCGACGACGAATTTCTGATTTACTTCAAGAATGATTTGTAGCAGGCAAAGCTCGACTAGTCACTTTTGTTTTAATTGTACATACTTGGCAATTTTCATATCTTCGCAACGTTATTAGACTTAGTGAATTTTAAATAGCAAAAAAGTATGTCGATGGCAGACAAGCAAAACAACAGCAGACGCGAATTTATAAAAACTGGACTTACGGCAGGAGCGCTCTTTTCAATAGTACCTTCATCAGCAATAGCTGGGCTTGCTAAAAGTCCGCTTCCTTCCGACCAACTCAATATTGCAGGCATAGGAGTTGGCGGCATAGGTATTAGCAACCTACAGAACTTGGCTTCCGAGAATGTTGTTGCCATCTGCGATGTCGACCAAGACTATGCCGCACATGCTTTCAGAACATATACTCAGGCAAAGCAATATTCGGACTACCGCAGGATGTTCGACGAAATGAAAAATATTGATGCCGTACTTATTGCAACTCCCGACCATACGCATGCAATAATCGCTCGAGCTGCCATGCAACTGGGCTATCATGTATATCTGCAAGCACCTCTCACCCACTCGGTCTATGAAGCTAGAATACTGACAGAAACGGCACGCAGGTACGAGGTGGCTACACAAATGGGAAATCAGGGAAGCTCTGACGATGGTATAAGAGAAATTTGCGAAAGTATCTGGTCTGGCACTATCGGAGAAGTTACACATGTAGATGCATGGACAAACCGCCCGACATGGAAACAGAACCTCAGCGTTCCAAATAAAAAAGACAGAATACCCAAAACACTAGACTGGGATTTATTTCTTGGGCCGGCAACAGATAGAGAGTATAGCGAACAATATACCCCTTGGAATTGGCGCGCTTGGTGGGACTTTGGCACCGGTGGTATCGGGAACATGGGCTGCCACGTACTAGACTCCGTATTTAAGGCTTTAAATCTAAAGTATCCTGAGTCTGTCGAGGCTTCCTCGTCAGCTTTCAGTTTACAATCTTCGCCTGTATCGGAGAAAATTACATATACATTTCCTCGTCGAGACAACCTCCCGAAAGTAAGTTTCCCAAAGGTGTCTGTAACATGGTACGACGGAGGTCTGTTGCCCGAACGCCCCGAAGTACTGAAAAATCATAAATTCGACCCCAACGGAGGATGTATATTTTATGGTTCGCGCGGCATATTAGTATGCGGACTATACGGCAAAAACAATACTGTGTATATGAATTACGGAGAAGTCGCTAAAGCTCCCGAGAAAAGCCTGCACCGTATTAGCAATGCCCTAAATGGCGGACACGAAAGAGACTGGGTGAGAGCATGCAAAGAAAGTAAAGAAAACCGGGTGGAGACTTCTTCAAATTTTGAAGTCGCAGGACCTCTCGCAGAGACCGCTTTATTGGGAAGTACTGCTGTACGACTGCAAAGTATCGGCAGACGACTGGAATGGGACGGCGAAAATATGCAATTTAAAAATATTTCAAACTCCGACAGGCTGTCTATCACAGATGCTAGCAGTATGCAGACAGAGTTTGGAGAAATAAAACCAAGAATTACAAGTCCTTATGCCGACGAAACTGTCAGTGACTGGCTGAGACACAAATACAGAGACGGCTGGGAGCAAATATGATCCTTCCCCCCCGACTAAAGCCGAGGGCTATTCATCTGCATCATTGACGAAGTTATTTCACAAAACCTCTATCTCTAAGTAAGGGAGTAATATCGGGTTGACGACCCCGAAAGGTCTCATAAATCTTCTCGGCATCGTCAGAACCACTCGTCTTCAACATCGTACGGAATTTCTTGGCTACATCTGGATTGAAAATATCCCCTGTTTCCTTAAATGCTTGGAAAGCATCGGAATCCAATACGGCAGCCCAGATATAAACGTAGTAGCCTGCAGCGTAGCCTCCGTCAAATATATGAGAAAAGTAGGTGCTGCGATAGCGAGGTTTTATTTCCGATATTAGTCCGTATTTCTCCATAGATGATTTCTCAAAAGCTCGAACATCAATATCACCTGCGACATCCGCAGTGTGCCAATCCATATCCAACAAGGCTGCCGCTAAGTATTCGACAGTAATAAATCCCTGATTGAAATATCGACTCTTATTCATCTTCTCAATCAAGGCATCGGGTATAGTCTCGCCTGTTTGAAAGTGCTTTGCATATACCTTCAAAACCTCAGGCTCAACAGCCCAATGCTCCAACACCTGCGAGGGCATCTCCACAAAGTCACGAGGCACTTTGCCTGCCGTCCGTCGATAGGGTCCGTCGGCAAAGAAACTGTGCAAAGCATGTCCAAACTCATGGAAAAGAGTCTCCACCTCATCCAAAGATAGCAATGCAGGTTGGTTGCCAACTGGGCGTGTAAAGTTACAAACCACTGACACAACAGGAGAAGTCTTAGTCCCCTGCTCGTCGTAGCTCACTCCTCTAAATCTTGTACACCACGCACCTGCACCCTTACCCGGACGTGGATGATAGTCCATATACAAAACCGCAATATGAGTGCCGTCAGCCTCCTGAACATCATAAGCCTCCACCTCGTCATTATATTTAGGTAAATCTTTTCTCTCTACGAATTTCAGCCCATAAAGACGCTCCGAAACATAGAATATTCCCTTTTTGGCATTGTCCAAACTAAAATAAGGCTTCAATTCATTTTCATCCAAATCATACTTGTCTTTGCGCACCTTCTCTGAATAATACCACCAATCCCAAGAGTCTAACTTGAAACTACTCCCCTCCTTGTCAGAAAGTTGCTGCATGTCTGCAAGCTCCTTTTTAGATACAGGTAGTGAGGCGTCCCACAACTTAGCTAACAAGTCATATACATTAGAAGGAGTTTTTGCCATATTAGCATCTATCACATAAGATGCAAAATTATCATAAGCAAGCAGCTTGGCTTTCTCATCTCTTAGGGTGATTATCTTTTTTATGACTTCCTTATTGTCGTCGGCATTGTCGTTGTCGCCACGCATAAAATAGCCCCGATACAGTTTCTCGCGTAAAGCTCGGTTTTTAGCACTCGACAGAAAAGGTATCCAACTAGGCTTCTGCAAAGTAAAAACCCATGTCCCCTTATCAGTCTTGGCAGCATCGCGAACATCATCAGACACTCCGTCCAAGTCGTTTTCATCAGTAATCTCCAACTTAAAGTTCTTATTTGTCTCGGCAAGCAGGTTCTCTCCAAATTTAAGGGTTAAGGTCGAAAGCTCTGAATTGATCTTTTTCATTCTAGCCTTATCCTCATCACTAAGATTTGCACCGCTCCTAACAAAATCATCGTAGTATTTTTCGAGTACCCGACTTTGCTCCTGATCTAGATTAAGATTTGCCCTTTGGTCATACACAGTTTTTATCCTCTGAAACAGCTTATCGTTGAGCTTTATCTCGTCGTTGTGAGCCGTCGTCAGCGGCGTTATTTCTCTGGCGAGCTTCTGCATTTCGTCGTCGGTATCGGCAGAGTTGATATTGGAAAACACCAAACGCACTCTGCTAAGCATCTCTCCCGACCTGTCGAATGCCAATATGGTATTATCAAAGGTTGGTGCTTCGGAATTATTCACTATAACATCGACCTCTGCCGAGTGCCGTTTTATAGCCTCTTTGATTGCCGGTAAATAATGCTCCTTTTTAATTTTATCGAATGGCGGAACTCCAAAAGGGGTGTCAAACTCTGCAAAAAAAGGATTATCCCCCGATGTTGCAGTTTGTTCTGCTTTCTTATTGCACGAACTCATAAATGTAATGATAAGTGTTAATAGTAATATTGTTCTCATAATTCTATATTTTAGATAAGACTGAGTATCACAATTCAATTATGATGCACTGCCATTTCAGAGCAAAGATAAGCATAATTTAGTTATTAGTGGTTGTCAGTGGTGTATTTAGTTCCACTTTGACAGCTAAAAAAAGTCTGATTTTTCTTGCACAATATACAGACTATCAATACATTAGCAGCATGGAAAAAAGAAATCTATAGTAAGGCATTTGGCGGGATAGCAAAAAGACCTTATCGCTACATCCTGTATATCAATAGCTTTTCACAAATAAGACAAAGAACAACTTTGATAAAGCACAAACATACATAGGAGGTATAGTATTGAGTGATTTAAACAACATAGAACGCATCATCGAAACGTTTGACTCGTTGGATTGGCAAGATATAAAATAAGAGACTCTGCCAAAGGCTTACTCTGTTGAGCGGCGCATGTTAGTCGTTTCCAGACGCAAAACTACTAACCCACATTGCAGGCTAATGGCTGTATTTAGCTAAGGGCTAGCCTCTTGATTTTTTTTGAGTTTCGTTTTGTGCACTACGGATTTTCGTCTCACGAAAGGAGCTGACTTATAGTCTAATGCCTTATAAATACGTTCCACCTTTTCGTTCGGTGTAGAGCATTTCCTAATATTTATTGTATCGCCCTTGTAGTTCTTCATCGTAGTGCTTACCAACCAATACGACATTAAGCCTAAATGCAAATGAGCTTGCGATGCCTCATCACTTTTATGGTAGATAGGGCGTAAATCAAAATCGGTCTTCAAGCATCTGAATGTGCTTTCTATCTCTCTGATGCAGTTATAAA
>JBKEAJ010000145.1:0-2771 GCA_047972135.1 Bacteroidales bacterium
CAAGAGCGTCTGCCGTATGTCCGTTTTCATTGGCAGCCTCTGCGTACATCAACAATACGTCGGCATAGCGGAGTACTTTGTAGTTCTTCCCATAGTTGCCGTTGGTAGGGTCTTTTGATAAGGCATTCCACGCCTTTCGACTGTGCATCAAGTCAGGATTGTCATAACCTTCATTACTGACAGTTCTTCCTTCGGAAATATCATTGTTAAATTGGAATGTCCAGATAATGCGGGGATCTCCCGGCTCTTGTTTAAATTCATTAAGTAAATCTGCAGAAGGACAGCACATACCCCAGCCCCTCCAGTTGCGGCTACGTTGCGATATTGCCCAATAGGAAATATGCCTACCAATGTCACTTGATGTATATACTATGTCGAAGATTGTACCACTATCACCATGTTCGCTTTCTCCACTCCAAACATCTTTATAATCAGGCGTTAGAGTGTAGTCTCCTGAACTAATCACATCTCCGGCAACTGTTTCGCATTCGGCATATTTCTTCTGATAGAGATATGCTTTGGCAAGCAAAGCCTGTGCAGCTCCTTTAGTTGCTCTGCCAAAATCGGAGGATAGATTAATCTCGCTTTGCCGCTTTAGATATGGAATGGCCTCGTTGAGGTCTTTCTCAATTCGTGCCCATATCGCCGTTGCGGGTGATTTATCCATTTTTATATCGGAAACTGACAGAGGCTCTGTGATTAAAGGTACATTCTCGAATGCCCGTACCAACATAAAATAGCTGTAAGCCCGCAAAAACTTGACTTCCGCAACCATTTTGTTTCGTTCGTCATCGCTGATTGTCGTAATGCTATTTAGTCCCTGTAGAGTCCAGTTCTGACGGTAAATTTGCTGGTAACAAACGCGCCAATACGTTAGAACATTATTATTGTCTGGCAATGTACTATTCTGAGCTAGCATCAAAATGCCCGGAGCATCGGATGAGGATTGTCCACCCTTATAACAATTGTCTGTAATCATTTCGCCTAAGTGGTAATGATACCAAATCTGCCATTGTAGATTATAGGGGTTCAGTGCATTGTAGCATGCCACAACGGCATCCTCGGGATTAAAGGCTTCCTCACTTTGCTGTCCGAGAGGGGGCATATCTAGAAATGATTCTGAGCACCCTCCCAACAAAAACCATCCTAATAATAGGACTGAAATGTTTTTGATTTTATGTTTATTAAAAATTTTCATTTTGCTTTGAGTTTAAATTTATAAGGTAAGTCTTATTCCGCCCATAAATGTTCTGGAAACAGGATAAATATACTGCTGAAGACCTAAAGACAGAGTTCCGTGGTTTTCACCGGTCTCTGGGTCTAAGCCAGGAAATGCAGTAATGGTGAATAGATTTTCGGCAGCAACATATATTTTTGCCCTACTTATCTTTATCTTACTAAGAATATGAGTAGGAATATTATAGCCCAGCTCTATATTTTTAAGTCTTAAGTAGCTACCGTCTTCAACATACCAGTCGGAAATACGTGTGTTATTGTTAGAATTGTCGTTACTTATGCTGAACATTGAGTTTGTGCTACCTTTACCATTCCATGCACTTTCGTATGCTTTTTTTACAATATTGAAACTACCATTTGGATTCCAACTATAATATTTATCGGCAAAAAACACCTCGTTGCCATATACTCCCTGAAACAACATGTTTAACTCGAAATTCTTGTAACTTAGATTTGCGTTAAAACCGTAGAAAAAATCAGGATGGGGAGAACCGATGAAAGTTTTATCATTATTATTTATTATGCTATTTCCATCTATATCTACAAACTTAAAATCTCCAGCACGTGTTCCTGCCGACTGATAATATTCGCCGTTGCCGGAAGCTTTTGCCAAAGCATTTGCAGCATCAACTTCTGTCTGATCCTGGAAAACACCCTCAACTTTCCATCCATAGAACTCAGATACGGCTCTTCCCTCTTCCGTTAAAGTAGCATTTCCTGCCCTAAAATTACCGCCAGCCAGGGGTTCACCGCCAGAAAGACTTGTTATTTTGTTTTTGTTAAAGCTAATATTCGCACCTAACGAATAGGTAAATTCTCCGTTGTTTTTGTGATATTCGAGATTTAACTCCAAGCCTTTGTTTTGCATAGTCCCTGAGTTAACAAGGGGGGCAGGTTGTCCTGAATATACGGGTACGGGTAGTCCTAATATCATATCCCTTACATTTTTGATATAATATTCTCCGGAAAATGCCAACCTGCTGTCGAACATTGCAACATCAATACCTATATTCGTTTGCTCGTGAGTCTCCCATTGTATCTCAGGATTTCCTGCATTTGCAGGGCGGTAACCTTGAGTTAATTCTTCATCTGTTCCAAAAGGATATTGGTCACGGTTATTGCCACTCAGTAATGTTATATAAGAGTTGGCAGGTATATTTTGATTACCCAATTGCCCCCAGCCTCCACGAAGCTTTATGCTATTGATGGCTGCGAGGTTTAATCCCTTAAAAAAGGCTTCATCTGAAATCCTCCAACCTGCTGAAAATGATGGGAAAACTCCCCATTTATATCCGTCTGCGAATTGAGATGAGCCGTCTCGTCTTACATTTGCGGTTAGTAGATATTTACCCATATATGAGTAATTTATTCTGCCTATGTAGGATATCATTCTGCTTTTGGTAGCACCTCCACCAATAATGTCCCCTTCGGTGGCCGCATCAAGATACCATAGAGCTTCATCGTTGGCAGGAATGTTGTTTTTACTCCCTCCTACATTTTTGTACGAACGTTCTTCGGAAGTCATTCCTGCCATA
>JBKEAJ010000146.1:0-3505 GCA_047972135.1 Bacteroidales bacterium
TGTGGTAAAAGCTTTATTGCATCTGCCTTGGGACACCATGCTTGTACGCAAGGGTATAAAGTGATGTATTTTAATGTCCAAAAGCTGATGCAGCGGTGTAAAATGGCTCGCTTGGAAGGTACAATACATGTATTGATGCAGAAAATAGCAAAGACCGATTTGCTGATTCTTGACGACTTTGGACTGACTCATCTCGAAAAACAACATCAGATGGATTTGATGGAAATTATCGAAGACAGACACGCAAGGTCTGCAAGCCTTGTCGTGAGTCAACTGCCTGTGTCAAAATGGTTTGACATAATAGAAGAAGCTACAATCGCAGATGCTATTTTGGACAGATTAGTGCATACTTCATATAGGGTGGAATTGAAAGGTGAGAGTCTGAGAAGAGAAGTGTAATTTTGTCACACATAAGGCTGAAATGAGCTAAAATCAGGGTGGGTCAGTATCACCGGAATGACGGGTCAGTATCACCGGAATATCTAAGGGCAGATAAAGTGCGATTTATATAGACTCAATATTTGAAAGACTTATCTTCGAGCTCTTCTATTATGCTTTTTAGATTTACCTGCCCCAATAACACAGCCTCCTCCCTAATCACATTTGTAATCATAAATCAATCACAAAATCTATCTTTATCCCGTATAGGGACTTCAGCTGAAAATGTAATTGGGAAGCGAGACTCTAACTACAAGTAAATGTGCTTGATTTCCCATCTCCGTAATTCTCCATTGTAACTTGGTGAATTCCACATGTTGCTTTACACATTCTAATTCCTCCCTTTCCACAAGTCAAGCTGTGACCACTACTACTTTCCCCACCAGCCAATGCCTCAACATTAGCCAACAAAACACCTGACAGCTCATTTTCCTGAGAGCTGACATTCACATTAAATGCAGCCAGTGCTACTAAAGTTTTTTTTTAAAAATAATTTAACTCAAAGATAACATACAGTTAATATAAGTCCAAATAAAATGGCAGTTTTTTTTTAGCAAAGTGATAAAAATCCTACCTAGAAAAGCTGAATATCAATACCACTCAGGCATTCTATCTTTTATAATAAAAATTCGAAAAGTAGACTCAAATCTGTAGATGATGCCACCAAACAAAAGACGTCATTGCGAGGACAATATATCGTAGCAAGTTTCTATTGAGCTTTATTCCAACATGTCGCTGTTTTGAATATTTCAGATAATTTTCTACCTTTGCTTTCAACCTTGATGTTCATTTTGTGTGTTTTATGATTCACAAAATTGTAGAATACCAAGCTTATTTGAAAACGCCAATGTCCTCAATTACTGAACATTGATTGTTAATTATTTTTTGTCATGTACTAAATTTAAAAGTTTAAATCACCTCATAATGAAAAAACAGGAAAACGAATGTCATTCCGGTTAGATTCCTCCCCATATTCGTAATAGCATCTTAGTATCTGAAAATCCAAATCTATAAAACATGAAACAATTAGCCTTACTTTTTATACTTGTAGCTGCATCGTCGTTCAGTGTCGATGGACAATCTGAAGTCAGTGGAGAGATTACGGACGAGATGTTCAAATCGATGACAGAGCCTATCTACACCTCTATGACGGATGAGATTTGCGACTCCATCAAAGATTTAGACATGAATATGCCGATGGACGAACTCGGCAAGAAATTCTCAGCAGCTGTAAATCAGGCATATAAAAGTCATGCTGAGAAAATAGATATATTCCGTCAGCTTTATATTCAGCAAAAAGAACTCAATACCGACGAAGTAAACACAATGATAGGCAAGGCATTGAACAAGAAGCTTGCCCCTGAATGCGACAATTTTGTGATGATAAACTACAAATCCTTTGTCAGCAAACAATCGACAGCAACGACACCCTACTTCGAGAAAATCAGTAAAGAACTGTGCGACAAGCTCGAAAAGAATAAAAACAAGAGCTACAGCGAGCTTATGATGCTCATCAATTCTAACAAGCTATCGATAGCACAGAAATACGAAGAAAGAATTAAAGCCGATTATCCGAGCGGTATTATGGATAACAATTTCAACAAAGAGCTAAACAGCTACCTAATGGAGAATTGCTATCTCTACTATAAGGTGTTTTTTATAAATCTGCAATAAAAAAGCAATTAAATGATACGTGAAGCGTGCGTAGAGAACTACGACCAAGCCACTGCGGCTTATAAAAAAGGGGTTGAACGCATTGAATTATGCGACTACCTCTCGTGTGGCGGTACTACCCCATCCTATGGAGTAATCAAGAAGAGTGTAGAAAATATAGACACCCCGATTATGGTGATAATTCGTCCCCGTTCGGGAGATTTTGTGTATGACAATACGGAGCTTGAGATAATGCTAGAAGACATAAACACTTGCAAAAAATTGGGTGTACACGGTGTAGTTATAGGTGCATTGACTAGAGACAATTTGGTGGACATTGAAGCTACAACAAAGATGATAGAAGCCGCAAAGCCAATGCAAACCACCTTTCACAAGGCATTTGACGAGATAGAAGACCAAAGTTCAGCACTTGAAACACTGATTGAACTAAGCTGCGACAGGATATTGACATCCGGAGGCAAAGAAACGGCAAAGGAAGGAGCAGAACAACTCAACAGATTGATAGAACAAGCCGGCGACAGGATAATAATCTTAGCAGCAGGCAGAGTTACAAAAGATAATCTAAGAGAGCTTTCAGACTTAATTTCTGCGAAAGAATTTCATGGCAGGTTGATTGTTTAAGACTAAGGTTTAGGACTAAGTTTAGACTTTTCAAAATATTAATCCCTACACCACTACTAATCAGCACACTACGACTCGCCTTTATAAGTTCTTTCATTTATTGTCAAAACAAGCCTTTAAAGCACGGCAAAAAACAGTAACTTTGTCGTGTACAAACATGGCTTCAGATGATATACTCAATGACAGGTTTTGGTAAACACGAATACGAATACCAAAACAAAAAGTTCTCAATAGAGATTAAGTCTCTAAACAACAAGAACACAGACATATTCTTGCGACTGCCCTCCATTATTCGAGACAAAGAGATGGAAGTCAGAAAGGCAATTATGAGCAAGCTGAATCGAGGCAAAATAGAGTGTTATATCACATGCTCTGTTCTTGCGGGAGACTCCCCCGCCACCATAGACCAAAATGTTGCGCTGAGCTATGTAGAGCAAATACGACCCATCTTATCAAAGCTTGACAATCAAGACATTACGGAGAAATCTTTAGAAGCGATATTTAGACTGCCGGAAGTTATCAAAAACAAGGACCTCAGCCTTGAGAACGACGAATGGAGCAGCTTTCAAGAAGGTTTATCGTCTGCACTAAACAATATCAGCGAGTACAGGAAAGACGAGGGAGCAGCTTTAGCAGCAGACATCAGCTCAAATATCAGAGCGATTGACAAATTAAGGACACGATTACAAAATCACGATACAGAGCGAGTGGAAAAAGTTAGGCAAAAGCTGACAGACATGCTCAAAAGGCTAAATATTTCCGACGGCTATAA
>JBKEAJ010000147.1:0-3386 GCA_047972135.1 Bacteroidales bacterium
CGAACGTCATTGCGAGGAGCTAGCGACGAAGCAATCTCCTGCAACAACGAACAGATTGCTTCGCTGACGCTCGCAATGACGGATGATTATAAACAGCAAAAGCATAAAGCCTATAGCTTACAGCTTATTGCAAAATTTTAAACACATGAAAAACAAAATCTACCGACACTTACTTGTCGTAGTGCTATCCTTTGGTTTAGTAAAAGGAGCTTTTGCATGCACAAATTTTTTAGTTACAAAAGGAGCGTCTGCGGATAACTCTACGATGATTACCTATGCGGCTGATTCTCATACTCTATATGGAGAGTTGTATTTTTGGGATGCTGCCGACCACCCTGTCGGCTCGATGCTGCAAATCAAAGAGTGGGACACCGGCAAACCGCTGGGGCAGATTGCGCAAGTGGCTCATACTTATAAGGTTATAGGCAACATGAATGAGTATCAGCTGGCAATTGGCGAAACCACCTTTGGAGGGCGCAAAGAGTTGGGCAAGCAGGATGGGGCTATAATGGACTATGGCAGTTTGATTTACGTAACACTTCAACGTGCCAAGACAGCAAGAGAGGCTATCAAGGTAATGACGGATTTGGTTGCCGAATATGGCTATCATTCATCGGGGGAGTCCTTTTCCATTTCTGACGGCGACGAGGTGTGGATTTTAGAAATGATAGGTAAAGGAAACTTTGAGAAGGGAGCTGTTTGGGTGGCTAAGCGTGTCCCCGACGGCTATATCAGCGGTCATGCCAATCAGGCACGTATAACGGATATTGTAATGAACGACCCAGATAACTGTTTGTATTCTAAGGATGTAATATCGTTTGCACGTGATAGGAAGTGGTTTGGCGGCAAGGACAAAGATTTCAGTTTTTCAGACATTTACAATCCACTTGATTTTGGAGGAGCACGTTTTTGTGATGCTCGTGTATGGGCAGGCTTCAACTACGCAGCACCCGGCAGTATGGATAAATACGAAAGCTATGTGATGGGTAATATCGACACTGTAAAATATGGTATAGCTACCAATCGTATGCCGCTATGGATAAAGCCTAGCAGGAAGCTGTCGGTACAGGATCTTATGTACATGATGCGAGATCACTATGAGGGAACGGTATTGGACATGACAAAAGATGCAGGGGCAGGACCATTTGAGCTGCCTTATAGGTGGAGGAGTCTGACGTGGAAGTACGATAGTGTTGAGTATTGCAACGAGCGGGCAGTGGCTACTCAGCAGACGGGTTTCTCCTTTGTTGCACAGTCTCGTTCTAATGTTCCCGACCCGATAGGCGGCGTGTTTTGGTTCGGTGTTGATGATGCTGCAAGTTCGTGTTACACACCTATTTATACTTGTCTCAGAGAGGTGCCTGAGTGTTTCAGAGTTGGTAATGGCGATATGCTTACATACTCGGAGAGTTCTGCATTTTGGACTTTTAGTCAGGTTGCCAATATCGCTTACACTAGATATAACGTAATTATCAAAGAGGTACAGGAAGTTCAGAGTAAGCTGGAGAATGATGCAGTTGCAGTTGTTAAGGCTATGGATGTTGCAGCGAAGCAGCTTTGGGACAGTGGCAATAAGACTGCTGCCGAAGAGTTGTTGTCGGATTATTCGGTTTCGCATGCGCAGAAAGTGTTTGATAGGTGGAAAGACTTGTCTCATTATTTACAGGTAAAATATAAGGATGGCAACATTATGAAGACTAATGATGACGGTAGTTTTAAGCGCACTGAATATGGCTTGCCACCGTCTCCGGATTTTCCTGGTTATCCTGATTCATGGAAGAAAATTGTTGTTGAGTCGGCAGGCGACAAATTGAAGGTTATAGAATAATGATATGGAATGGCACTATCAAAACGATAGTGTCATTTTTGATTTTAGTCAGATGTACGATTTTATTGGAGACACACACGGCGAGGCAAAGTTGCTGAAAAGGCTCTTGCTGAAACTTAATTATGTTGAGACGGACGGTGTTTATGAGCATCCGAAGCGGAAAGCTGTTTTTCTTGGTGATTTTATAAATCGAGGTCATAAAGTTAAGAAGACTGTTGGTATAATCCGCAGTATGGTGGAGCGTGGCAGTGGTATTGCAATACTTGGGAACCATGAAATAAACTTGATACTTTATTATTTTGCTGTTGTCAACAAGGTAGCTACGCCGATAGACGGGAATAGATTATATAGTGAATATAATGTAGAACGAACATTGAAGGAGTATAAAGACGATGAGCCAGGATTATCGGAGTTGGTGAGGTGGCTGACGACACTCCCTTTGTTTTTTGAGCAAGCTGGAGTTAGAGCTGTGCATGCTTGTTGGAGGGACAAATCGGTGGCATATATCCGCAATCTCTACCCCGACTTTATAATACCCGAACAAGGTTATTTAGAGCTGCTTCATTCAACGAGCAAACTTAGCAAGCATGTCAGCATACTTACAAAAGGAATAGCCTATAAAGTACCCAACCGTCGGCTGGTAAAAGACAGGCGAGGCAAGGCACGTCGACATTTTCGCATGAAGTGGTGGCTTGACAATTCAAAGCTGACATATGCGGAGATGGACTTCGACAGCAGGCTTACTGTTCCTGATGTAAAGCCAAAGCGCATCACTGTGCCGTCAGAGCATTATGGCAAGGATGAGGTGCCGGTTTTTTTTGGGCATTACAGCAGGATTGACGAGCAGCTTATTTTAGCCGACAATGTTTGTTGTCTTGATGCTGGGGTCAGCAAGGGCGGACGACTTGCGGCATATCGGTATCACCCGAAGGACAAGAGGCTGTTGAAACGTCGCATAGTTTTTGTGAAGAGATGAGGTGATTTTGAGTATATTTGCAATGCAAAAATCTGAAAATCTAAAAAATAGACACATGAAACTTCCATGCAGTAGGCTTTGCGCTATATGCAATAAGCTTAACTACATACAGAAGGATGATTAAAAACAGCAAAAGCATAAAGCCTAGAGCTTACAGCTTAGTGCAAAATTATAAACACATGAAACGAACAGCATTCTACGACTTACATAAAGAGGCAGGGGGGAAGATTGTACCCTTTGCAGGTTATGAACTTCCGGTTGAGTACACAGGAATAAACGATGAACACATGACAGTCCGCAATAATGTGGGTGTGTTCGATGTGTCGCACATGGGCGAGATCTGGGTAAAGGGCGCTAAGTCTGTTGACTTTGTACAAAGTATCACTAGCAACGATGTAAGAAAGTTGTCTGTTGGCGATGCGCAATACAACTGCATGCCTAATGGTAAGGGTGGCATAGTTGACGATATTGTGGTTTACTACTACGAAGAGAATAAGTGGATGATAGTAGTAAATGCTGCCAATGTAGACAAGGACTGGAAGTGGATGAATGACAATATTATCGAGGGAGTTGAATTGGAAA